>JAVEVF010000089.1:0-7295 GCA_034005175.1 Coriobacteriia bacterium
AGACCCCAGGCCAGAGATCATGATCCCGCTTGTAGCTCTCAAAGACGAACTCAAGATCTTGCGTGACGAGAGCGAGAGAGTCATGGCTGAGGTCATCGCCGAGTGCGGTGTCGAGATCGACATTCCCATCGGCACCATGATTGAGCTTCCGCGCGCCGCGGTGATGGCCGACCGCATCGCGAAGGTGGCTGACTTCTTTTCGTTCGGCACGAACGATCTCACGCAGACGACGTTCGGGTTCTCGCGTGACGACATCGAGTCGAAGTTCTTGCCGAGATATCTTGAGCGCAAGATCTTGCCGCGTAACCCCTTCGAGACCATCGATGACGGCGTGGCGAAGTTCGTCGGGATGGGCTGCACTCTTGGCCGCCAGACCAATCCCGGCATCAAGCTGGGAATCTGTGGAGAGCACGGCGGCGACCCTGACTCGGTGAAGGTCTTCTTCGAGCTAGGGCTGGACTACGTATCGTGTTCGCCATACCGCGTGCCGCTTGCGCGTCTCGCTGCAGCACAAGCAGCGCTCGCTGCGAAGACCGCAGCGTCAGACAACAAGTAGCCGCTACGAACGGGGCCGGGGTGATGCGGCCCCGTTCGCATGCGCGCCGGAGGAGAAGGCGTGGCGCGAGGGACGAAGCTATTTCAAGAACCGGGCTCACCGCTCATCCAGGGCCGCTCGCGTATCCGGCGGCCTGGGTGGCAGCCGTTCGTGGTGGGTGTGGCATGTGCCCTGGCATGGTCATTTCTCAGCCACGTTCTCACCACTTTCGCTTTGGAGGGGTACCCTGCCAACCCCGCAGACGTGCTGGCACAGACAGCAAGAGCATGGTTTGATGCGGGGCTGGTGTGGTTAGTCCCCTCCGCTATGTTCGGGGCGCTGATCGGAATGGCGATTGCGACGATGTGGGGCTTGCGCCAGCGGTGGATAGCCGCTGGCATCGGCGGGGTGGGCGCATGGTACCTCGCGCTCCTGTTGGCGGCGTTGTTGGGGTAGGAGAACGCACGTGACGATCATCACTCGTGAAGACTATGAGGCGCAGGAGCGCACATGGCTCTCATCGCGTGCAGCGCTGGCTGCCGACTCGCGTGGGCGCGAGCGAGCGATCGCGCCGGATCCCTACCGCACAGCGTATCAACGCGATCGTGACCGGGTCATCCATTGCAAGGCTTTTCGGCGCCTCTCGCACAAGACGCAGGTCTTTCTCGCACCAGAAGGCGACCATTACCGCACTCGGCTGACACACACGCTTGAGGTCGCGCAGATCGCACGGTCCATCGCGCGCGCCTTGCGCCTCAACGAGGATCTTGCCGAGGCCATCGCGCTCGCTCATGACCTCGGCCACACTCCGTTCGGACATATCGGCGAGGATGCCCTGACCAAGTGCTTCCAGGAGATCGCCGACCAGTATCCTGGGGTGCCCACACGTTTCTGCCATAACCGTCAGTCGCTTCGCATCGTCGAGCACCTCGAATACGAGGGCAAGGGGCTGAACCTCACTTGGGAGGTGCGCGACGGCATATCACACCACACGGGAGAGGAACGTGCAGCGACCCTGGAGGGCCAGATCGTGGCGACGGCCGATCGCATCGCCTACATCAACCACGACATCGACGATGCCATGCGAGGCGGGATTCTCTCGGAAGACGATCTCCCAGAAGGCCCCGTGCGCGTTCTCGGGAAGACGCACGGGGCGCGCATCATGACGATGGTGAACGACATGGTGCACTCGTCTGCAGAGAGCGACTACATCCGCATGTCTGGGGATGTGTGGGGGGCCATGATGGAGCTGCGGTCCTTCCTGCATGACCGCGTGTACGTGAGCGAGGTCGCTAAGGCCGAGGAACCGAAGGCGTTTCGTGTCGTCGGCTCGCTGTTCATGCACTATATGGAGCATCCTGATGAGATGCCAGGAGCTTCAAGAGATGCCGCGGGTGGCGATGTGCCGCAGCTCGTGACCGATTACATCGCGGGCATGACCGACCGGTTCGCCATCCGCTCCTTCGAGCATTTGTTTGTCCCCGTATCTTGGCGCGTCTGACATCGGAGGAATAGAACGTCATCGTTCTGTTGCTCGTGCTGCCGCCATCACCTAGAATCACCGGAGCGTTTCCGCAGAGGGCTTTGAACGTGGAAGGAGAGGCACGTACATGGCTGATTGGATAGCGTGGGCTGCACCAGCGGCGGCACTGTTGGGCATCGCGGTCGCGGTCTACCTCGCTTCTTGGGTGCTGAAGCAAGACCCGGGCAACGAGAAGATGCAGGAGATTTCGAAGGCCACCCAGGAGGGTGCGCTGGCCTTTCTTGTACGTGAGTATCGCGTTCTGGTCGTATTCGGACTCGTTGTGGCCGCAGTGATCGTGATCGTGCCTGCGATGCCGCCGATGACGGCCGTGGCGTTTCTTAGCGGGGCCATCCTTTCGGCGGCCGCCGGATATTTCGGGATGTATGTGGCCACCCGTGCCAACGCTCGCACCGCACAGGCCGCCACACTCGGCATCCACAAGGCGCTTAACGTGGCGTTTCGCTCGGGGCTCACGATGGGTCTCACGGTGGCCTCCTTCGGGCTGGGTGGCCTTAGCCTCTGGGTGATCTTCTTGATCCTCACGGGTTCGAACCCGCAGCCTGAGGTCGTCAACGGCTTTGCCATGGGGGCGAGCTCGATCGCCTTGTTCGCACGTGTGGGTGGCGGCATCTACACGAAGGCGGCAGACGTCGGGGCCGATCTCGTGGGCAAAGTTGAAGCCGGCATTCCTGAGGACGACCCGCGCAACCCCGCCGTCATCGCCGACAACGTCGGTGACAACGTCGGTGACGTGGCTGGCATGGGCGCAGACCTTTTCGAGTCGTTCGTCGGCGCCATTCTTGCGCCCATCGTGCTCGCAGTCTCGCTTTGGGGCATGACGATAGGATTCGACTCCATCGACTTCGCGTATGGTGCCACGGCGCCGCTGCTCATCGCAGCTATCGGCATCGTGACGTCCATCATCGGCTTGTTTGCTGTGCGCGCGAAGGACGGCAGCAACCTGCATAACGCGCTGAACATGGGCACCTATGTCGCTGCCATCCTGCAGGTCGCTGCCATGGGCTTTCTGTTCTGGCACTGGTCGACGCGTGAGGGTGCTTCGCCCGAGCGCATCTGGTTCTTCGCCGCTGTAATCGCAGGGCTAGCGGCAGGCATCGGCATCGGCAAGATCACCGAGTACTTCTGTTCGGACCATTACCGGCCAACGCAGAGGATCGCCGAAGCCTCTGAAACAGGTGCGGCTACCAATATCATCGCGGGTCTTGGCACCGGCATGATGTCGACGGCAGCACCCATCTTCGTTGTGGCCGTCGGCATCATCGTCTCGTTCGTCGCCGGTGAGGCCGCGTATCCTGGCGGCGGGCTGTATGGAATCGGCCTTGCTGCACTCGGCATGCTGTCAATCATCGCGATCACCGTGGGTGTCGACGCATACGGTCCTGTCGCTGACAACGCGGGTGGAATCGCCGAGATGGCCGAGATGGGTGCGCCCATTCGCAAGATCACTGACAGCCTCGACAGCGTGGGCAACACCACGGCGGCCATTGCGAAGGGATTCGCCATCGGCTCGGCGGGTCTCACCGCGCTTGCCCTGTTCGTAGCCTTCCGCACCCAGATCAACGCCGGCCTTGAGGCTGAGGGTGCCAAGCTGCTCAACATGGGCCTGGATAACCCCTATGTCATCGTAGGGCTGTTCATCGGTGGCATGCTGCCCTTCTTGTTCGGCGCGCTCACCATGAATGCTGTCGGGCGCGCTGCGTTCTCGATGATCGGTGAGGTGCGCCGCCAGTTCAGAGAGATCCCTGGCATCATGGAAGGGACGGGCAAGCCCGACTACGCGGCGTGCGTGGACATCTCAACACGTGCTTCGCTTCGCGAGATGATCGTTCCTGGCATCATCGCGGTGGCCGCACCGCTCATCGTCGGCGCGATCTCCGTTGACATGCTTGCTGGCCTGCTCGCGGGATCGCTCGTCACCGGCTTCCTGCTCGCCATCTTCATGGCCAACGCGGGTGGTGCGTGGGACAATGCCAAGAAGTACATCGAAGGTGGGAAGCACGGCGGGAAGGGCTCTGACGCCCATAAGGCTGCCGTTGTCGGCGACACAGTGGGCGATCCTTTCAAGGACACCTCTGGCCCGTCGATGAACATCCTCATCAAGCTCATGACGATCGTGAGTCTGGTATTCGTGCCGCTGTTCGTTGCGCTCGGCGGCGGGTTCCTCGGCCGCTAGCATTCACTGAAGCGCGTTTGTGGCTGATGCTCTCGGGCGCGTCTCAGCGCCCGGGAGCATTGTCTTCTTCGGCGTGGAGTCTTGAAGAGAACACATCCGGGTATGGGTACCTTCGTAAGGACGAGAAGGGAGGTTGTGTTGGGTCGCATTCCCGAAGACGATGTCGCAAGAGTCCGTGATGCGACCGACATAACCGCGCTCATATCGGAGAGCGTGGTCCTGCAGAAGAAGGGCCGCCTTCTCTGGGGCTTGTGCCCTTTTCACGGGGAGAAGACGCCGTCTTTCAAGGTCGATCCCGCCACCCAGCTCTGGCACTGTTTCGGCTGCGGGGAAGGCGGAGACGCCTTCGGCTTCGTGATGCGCCGCGAACACCTGGAGTTTCCCGAGGCTGTGCGGTTGCTAGCCGACCGGGCACGCATCGAGATTCGCGAGGAAGCAGGGGGTGCGCCGAGCGGGCAGAGAGAGCGGCTGCAGCAAGCGTGCGAGGCGGCTGCTGACCTCTACCACCAGGCACTCACCCGCTCCCGCGAACCTGAGGCAGTTCAGGCACGCGAGTATCTAGCCAAGCGAGGCTTCGGCATCGAGGTGGCGCGGTCGTTCACGCTGGGCTATGCAGCGCGCTCGACCACGCTCGCGAGCCATCTGCGTGCTGAGGGATTCAGTGTGGAGGAGATCATCGAGGCCAACCTCGCACTGCCGCCTTTCGAAGGTGGGGCCGGCGCCAAAAGCGTGCTGCGCGACCGCTTCTTCGGGCGCATCATGTTCCCGATACGCGACCTCAACGGACGCGTGATCGCGTTCGGTGGGCGCATTCTCGGCCGAGGAGAGCCCAAGTACCTCAATTCGAGGGAGACGCTGATCTTCTCGAAATCCAGCAGCCTGTACGGCATCGAGAAGGCCAAGGGCAGCATCGTTGCTACCGGCACCGCGATCGTCGTGGAAGGCTATACCGATGTGATCGCGCTGCATCAGGCTGGCCTCACGAACACGGTGGCTACGCTTGGGACGGCGCTGACGCGCCGGCACCTGCGGCTGCTGGGGAGGTTCGCACGCAAGGTCATCTACTTGTTCGACGGTGATGCGGCTGGGCTGAAGGCGGCTGAACGTGCAGCGGATTTCGTGGACGCGAGCGCCACGCCAGAGACCGGCCGACAGCAGGTCGAGCTCTTCGTCACCCTCATTCCCGAGGGCCTCGATCCTGCTGATTACGTTGCACGACATGGAGCCGAGGGAATGAGCGCCTTATTGGAGGGCGGTCAGCCGCTCCTACAGTTCGCCATCGACCGGCGGCTGGACGCATATGATCTGTCCACTCCGGGCGGGCGGGCCGCTGCGCTTGCAAAGGCTGCTGCCGTCATAGCCCCGGTAAGGGGCTCCATCATCGCGCACGACTACACGAACTACCTTGCGGATCGACTGCTCGTCGATTTTGAGACCGTGCGCGCCGCCATCGACTCGGCGCGCTTCACGGTCGTGAGGGGTGACGATGAGAACACGCGCGCACAAGGTGGTGGTGTGGCCGCCTCTGGCGTTCGGGAACGGATCGAGGAGCCAGAAGTACTTGATGCCTACACTCGGGCGCAGCGCGCTCTTGCCGGTCTGGTGGCGGCAGAACCCTCGTTGCGCACGGGGGCACGTTCTTTGCTGGAAACCGACCTGTTCATCGACCCAGTGGCACACACGCTCTTGGAGACGACCACCGATGCGGGCAATGCGGTCGACGACGATCTCTACCGTCACGTCGCTGAGGTGAACACAGACGCAGCAGCGGTTCTCACAGGTCTACTCATGGACGTACCACCTGCCGAGGAGATACACTCGGTGGCCCGCCAAACGCTGGCCAAGGTCAAGGAACTCGCTCTTGAACGTCTAATCAAACAGGAGAGGGCGCGTCAGCGGGCGCTGGAGGCTGCAGGCGACACGATTGCGGCCGATATATTGTTCAAGGAGATCGCAGCTCTGATGGCGGAGCAAGCTCGTCTTCGTCAGGGGGCTGTGCCGATAGAAGCGGGAGTGTGGGATCACTAGTGGCAGAGAAGTCCGAGAAGAAGACAGTGAACAAGGCAGTCGCGACGCCGGTGACCAAGCCGGCAGCTAAGAAGGGGTCAGCCGCCAAGAAGGCGAGCGAAGCTTCTGCCGAGAAGGTGACGCCAGCAAAGAAGGAAGCTACCGCAAAGCCAGCTGCGAAGAAGAAGGCCGCCACCAAGAAGGCTGCTGAAACAACACCTGAAGAGAAGCAGACCACGACCCGGAAGAAGTCTACAAGCACCACCAAGAACGTGCCCGAGCTCGAGCTTGTGCAGGTCAAGCAGCTCGCTCAGACGGGTGCAAAGAAGGGCAATCTCACTGAAGAGCAGATTCAAGGCGCGATAGGCGACATCGATCTGAATGATGATCAGACCGAGCGAATCTACGCCCACCTGCGTGAGCAGGGTATTGAGATCCTCGATGAGCCCGTCGATGTGCCAGCTGCCGGTGAAGAACCTGCAACCGATGAACCGAGCACTGACGTGGAAGACCTTCCGCACGACGAGAAGGAGCGCATCGAGATCCCGCTGCCAAAGCCGGTGAAAGCCACCAAGAAGCGGAAGCGTCGCACGGATACCTCCACCCTCGCTCCGCTCACCGGGGATCCTGTTCGCATGTACCTGAAGGAGATCGGTAAGGTCCCGCTCCTGACGGCGGCTCAAGAGATCGACCTGGCCATGAAGATAGAGGCGGGTTTGGAGGCCACCGACAAGCTCGAGGAAGCTGAGGAAGCCGGCACCCAACTCGATCGGACGGAGCGACGCCGCCTCATGCGCATCGAAGCGGTAGGGATTGATGCCAAGCAACAGCTTGTCAAAGCCAACCTACGGCTCGTGGTGTCCATCGCCAAGCGATACGTTGGTCGCGGCATGCTCTTTCTTGACCTCATTCAGGAAGGCAACCTCGGCCTCATCAGGGCGGTTGAGAAGTTCGACTACACCAAGGGCTTCAAGTTCTCCACCTACGCGACATGGTGGATTCGCCAGGCCATCACGCGCGCCATCGCTGACCAG
>JAVEVF010000090.1:0-7288 GCA_034005175.1 Coriobacteriia bacterium
CTCCCGTGCCCCGAACCCCAGTCCGGGTTCGGTGATGTCGTTTGCCACCACCAGGTCGAGGTTCTTGCGCGCAAGCTTCTCGCGCGCGGCCTCCAGCACACCCTGCGACTCGGCCGCAATCCCGATGAGCACGCGGCCGCCCTTGCGCTCCCCCATCGCAGCAAGGATGTCTGCCGTGCACTCGAGCTTGAGCGCACGTGCACCCTCTTCCTTCTTGAGCTTGTGCGCGCTGGGGGCTACGGGCCGGTAGTCGGCGACGGCAGCGGTTGCGATGACCGCCTCGGCGGCCTCGAACGCATCCATGGCAGCAGCGTGCATCTCGGCAGCGGTCTGCACGCGCTTCACCACACACGCAAACGGGTCGGGCAGTGCGGTGGGACCGGACACAAGCGTCACCTGGGCACCACGCCGCGCGGCTTCCTCGGCGATGGCGTAGCCGGTAAGCCCCGAGGAACGGTTGCCGATGAAGCGCACCGGGTCGATGGGCTCGTGCGTAGGGCCAGCGGTGACAAGCAGCTCTACGCCCGCGAGGTCTCGCGCACGGGCGAGCTCACCCAGGATAGCAGCGGTGATCTTCTCCACCTCGGCAAGACGACCCTCGCCGACATCCCCGCACGCAAGTTCGCCGGATGCCGGCTCCACCACCACCGCTCCGCGCGCTCGCAGTGTCGCCAGGTTGGCACGTGTGGGCTCGGCGCGCCACATGTGCGTGTTCATCGCCGGCGCGAGCACGAGCGGAGCCTCACAGGCAAGTGCGACGGTGGAGAGCATGTCGTCGGCACGCCCGTGCGCGAGTTTGGCGAGCACGTTTGCCGTGCATGGCACGATCGCGAGCACATCGGCCTCGGCAGCCAGCGCGATGTGCGAGACGCGCCCTGGCTCCGACCCATCCCAAAGCGAGGTCGTCACGGGTTCGCCGGTAAGTGCACCAAAGGTGAGCGGCCCCACGAAGCGCGTGGCGGCCTCGGTCATGACCACCTTCACGCGCACACCAGAACTCACGAGGGCGCGCGCCACCTCGCACGCCTTGTAGGCGGCGATGCAGCCGGTCACGCCCAGCACCACTGTCTTGGGGCTTTCCTCGGCCACGACATACCTCCGAATCTCCAACGACACCGCCGATTATCGCATGTGCCGCGCACAAGACAGCACTTCATCACGACATCACGGCAACGCCGCAAAGGGGAATGTACCCTAGGAAGTGCGCACGGCCCCCGGCCACAAGGAGGGATACGCATGGCGGCTAGCTCTGCAGACGCTGTGGAGGTCCGCATCAAGATCGGTGGCCCGGCAGGTTTTGGCATCAAGGCCGCCGGGCAGACGCTTGCTCGGCTGTTCACTCGTTCGGGCTACTACACCTTTGACCTCACGGAGTACCCCTCACTCATCAAGGGAGGTCACAACAGCTATCACCTGCGCATCTCTTCCGAGAAGATCTTCAGCCACGTCCAGCCCGTAGATGTGCTGGTAGCGCTTGACGAAGCTACCGTGGCGCTGCACCTCGACGAGCTTACCGAAGGCGCGGCCATCATCTACGACCCCGACGATTTCGACCTTTCGCAGATCGAGGGCGTACCTGATGATGTCTGTGCGGTGGCCATACCGCTCAAACAGATCGTGCGCGACGCTCGTGGCATCCCCATCATGCGCAACATCGCGGCTCTTGGCGCAGTGCTCGGCCATATGCGCTTCCCTCTCGACTATCTCTTGACCTCCATCACCGAGCAGTTCGCTCACAAAGCCCCCGAGATCGCCGAACAGAACATCGCGTGCGCGACCGCCGGCTACGAGCACGCGCAAACCCACCAGTGCGCGTTTCCCTACCATGTGCCTGAATGCGCCGATGACGGTGAGCGCGTCTTGATGGATGGCAACGAGGCCGTCGGCGCAGCAGCCATCGCCGCCGGCCTCGGCCTTTACTGCGCGTATCCGATGACACCCGCGTCGAGCCTGCTGCACTTCCTCGCGAAACACGCCGAACACTACGATTTCGTGGTCAAACACACCGAAGACGAGATCGCAGCCATGAACATGGTCGTGGGCGGTGCCTTTGGTGGCACGCGCTCGATGTGCGCGACCTCTGGTGGCGGCTTCGCGCTCATGGTGGAGGCGTTCGGCCTTGCGGGCGTGAGCGAGTCCGCCGTCGTGGTGGGGCTGTTCACACGGCCTGGTCCTGCCACCGGAATGCCTACCTGGACCGAGCAAAGCGACCTGCGTTTCGCTATCCACGCTGCGCAAGGCGAGTTCCCGCGCGTGATCTTGGCCCCGGGCGATGTGGAAGACGCGTTCCACCTCACATGGCAGGCGTTCAACCTCGCCGACCAGCTGCAGACACCCGTCGTCCTCCTCGGCGACACGTACCTCTCGGATAACCGACAGTCCGTCGAGCCCTTCGACCTGGAAAGCATAGTCATCGACCGCGGCGACCTCATCACCGAAGGCGAGGTCACGGAGTACGCCCGCTATCGGGTCACACCAAGCGGCGTGTCTTCTCGGGCGGTGCCGGGTGTACGCGGCGCTGAGCAGGTCGTGAACTCCTACGAACACGATGAGTACGGCTACGGTGCTGCAGGCGAAATCGCCGAGGTGCGCATCGAACAGAACGAGAAGCGCATGCGCAAGCTCGAACTCGCGCGCACGCTCGTTCCACCGCCGCAGTACTTCGGACCTGCCGAGGCCGAGCTTTCCATCCTCGTCTTCGGCTCCACGAAGATGCCCGTGCGTGAAGCCATGAGCTGGCTCGAACGTGAGGGCGTTGCCGTGAACCTCATGCAAGTCGTCACCGTCTGGCCCTTCCCTGCCGAGGAGGTCAGCGCGTTTCTCGGCAAGGCGAAACGCACCGCCATCATCGAAGGCAACTTCACCGGGCAGCTGCAAGGCCTCGTGCGTGAGCTCTGCCTCACCGATGTCGACCACACGCTACACCGCTACGATGGACGCCCGTTCTCGCCTGAGCAGGTCTACGGGTTCTGCAAGGAGGTGCTCGGCTGATGCCCGAGGTCAACGAGTACATCACGCCCAACAAACCAACGTGGTGCCCGGGATGCGGCAACCACAACATGTTCGAGGCGCTCAAACACGCGCTTTCCGAGCTCGACATGGACTTCCACGAGTACTCGATGGTGTGGGGCATCGGGTGCCACGGCAACGGTGCGGACTTCCTCAAGACGCAAGGGTTTCACGCGCTGCACGGCCGCGCGCTGCCGGTAGCAACGGGGCTCTCGCTCACTCGGCCCGACCTCAAGGTCATCGTGGAGATGGGCGACGGCGATGGCTACGGGCTTGGCTTGGGACACTTCATCCACTCGGTGCGGCGCAACGTGGATCTCACGTGCATCGCGCACAACAATCAGATCTACGGGCTCACCACCGGGCAAGCCTCACCCACTACCGAGCATCTCATGCGCACGGTATCCACGCCCGAAGGCGTGCTCGAGCAGCCCGTCAATCCGCTCGGACTTGCACTTGCCGAGGGAGCGAGTTTCGTCGCTCGAGGATTCGCCGGTGACGTCCCACACCTCACCGAGCTGTACAAGCAAGCCATCCAGCACAAGGGCTTTGCGCTTGTAGACGTCTTCCAGCGGTGCGTGACGTGGAACAAGCTCAACACATTCTCGTGGTTCCGCGAGCGCGTGTACGAGCTTGACAGCGTGGGCCATGACCCCACAGACCTCAATGGCGCGTTTGAGCTTTCTATGACGACGTTTCATGAGATGACGTGCAAGCCCCATGAGTGCCGCGTTCCTATCGGCATCTTCTATCGCGATGAGTCTGCTCCCACCTACAACCAAGACGCGCCAGGAGCGAACCGTCCAGGATACGAGGGTGCCAAGGCTGTACGCGACATCGCGGACCTTATCGCGTCGTATGCGTAGGCATTCCGAGTTGCGCTAGGGCAGAGACGGTTCTCAGATGAGTCCGAGCGCGCTTCCCGCCTCGGCGAACGCTGCAAGCGAGCGATCGATATCCTCATCGGTGTGCGTGGCCATGAGGCAGGTGCGCAGCCGGTCCATCCCCCTTGGCACGGCTGGATGCACGATCGGACACACGAAGATGCCGCGGTCAAAGAGCATGCGGGTGAGGTCCATCGTCGCGTCCTCCTCGCCCACGAGCACCGGCACCACGCACGTCGTGGAGTCCATCGTGTTCCACCCCTGCGCCTTGAGGCCCTCGGAATACCGATGAGTGACCTCGTGTAGACGCGAGACGCGCTCGGGCTCGTCTTCGATGACATCGAGCGCAGCGATAGCGGCCGCGCTTTGGGCGGGCGGCAGTGCGGCTGAGAAGATGAACGGACGTGACATGTGCCGCTGATAATCAACGATCTCGTGAGTGGCCGCGAGGTAACCGCCCACCGATGGGACGGACTTGGAAAGCGTGCCCATCTTCAGGTCGATGGAGCCCACCATGTCGAAGTGCTCCTCCACGCCATGTCCCGTCGCGCCGAGCGAGCCGATGGAATGCGCCTCGTCCACCATGAGCCGGGCGCCGTACTGGTCACACAGTGCACGTGTGTTGGGCAGATCCATGATGTCGCCGTCCATGGAAAACACCGAGTCGGCGACGACGAGGATGGTCTCATACTGGCCGGCGGCTTGTGCAAGCAGCTTCTCGAGATGGTCCATGTCGTTGTGGCGATAGGTACGCCACTTCGCGCCTGAGAGCAGACAACCGTCGACGATTGATGCGTGGTCGAGCTTGTCCATGAGCACGAGGTCGCCTGGGCCCACCAGACCTGTGATGATCGCGACGTTGGTGACGTACCCGCTTGAGTACACGCACGCGTCTTCGCGCGAGGTGAACTCGGCGATACGTGCCTCAAGGCGCTCGTGAAGGTCAGTGGTGCCGGTAAGCAACCGCACGCCACCGGCGCCTGTGCCGTACGTGTCGATGGCTTCTTTGGCAGCCGCTTCGATGCGCGGGTGCCCGATGAGCCCAAGGTAGCTATAGGACGCAAGCTGCACCATCTCGGTGCCATCAGCCATCTGCACGACATGGTTCGTACGGCCCACCGTGGGCTGGAGATAGAAGTAGCGCTCGGATGCCTCGGCGATGGCTTTGCGCGCGGCAAACTCGGCTGCCCGCTGGGAGATCCCATCACGCAACATGGTGGCAGAGTCCGTCATCGGGCTGTCCTCTCTGTGACTGTAGGCACCGTGAATCACACGGAGATAAGGGTCATGTGTACAAAACTGTACACACTATACAGCACCGGTGGAGCATGCGGGATGGATTTTCTGGGCAGGTGCGCTAGAAGAACCCTTGTGTCTGCTCTTCGAGAAGGCCCGAACGGATGACCTGTTGAAACGCCTCGGCGGGAAGGGAGGTGTCCCAGTTGCCGGTTGCTTTGGCGATGCCGTAAATCCCCAGCCAGAGAGCCACCACCAGAAGCGGCCACACCCACACCGGGATGACGAACGTGCGAGCGATGCGCGCGGTGAGGCACCCTTTTACCGGGCATTCCTTCACGCAGTCCATGCAGCCGTCACACTCAGGAGCGCGGACGTCATGTGCGCGCTCGACATCGACGAATGCGTGGCACGTCTCCGTGCACCGGTGGCAGTGAATGCAGGTGGACTCGTCGCGCACGACGGTGCAAGGCGACACGACGCCAAGCAGGCTGTAAAGCCCGCCGAGTGGACACAGCCAGCGGCACCACACGGGTCCGAAGAGCATCGAGAGCACGAACGCAAGTGCGATGAGCGCCATGAACACCGGCGTGAAGAAACCCTGGAGAATCTTGATGTCGGCGACCCACATGTATGGAAGCTCACGAAACCATAGGGCTTCTTGCACCGAGACACGCGCGACAAAGACGAACGCCAAAGACGCGATCACGTAGCGCAGACTGCGTCCGCCCATGTCGAGCCACCGCGGGAGCCGCAGGTTGTGACCGCCCATCATCTTCCTGCCAAGCGCAGCCGCCAACTCCCAGATCGTTCCCACCGGACAGATCCAGCCGCAGAAGCCGCGCTTGAACAGGAGCGAGGTGGCGATGGCACCGATGATCATGACGAGGCCTGCAGGCAGGATAGTGTCCCATCCCCCGCCTTTGAGCCACGCGAAGAAGCTCGTGAAATGCCCGATAGGCAAGATGCCTGCGACGGCCTCAGGACGCGGGACGAACGGGCCTGCACCCTTCGCCCACTGTGCGAATCGCCACAGCTGCACACACGACCACACAAAGACCGCGAGAAACGCAGCCTTGACGACCCATCGGCTTGTCAGTGCGTGCACTACCTTCCCGACTCGCTCCACCAGCATCCTTCCTCTTGAAGCGCCCCGACCGCGCATGCGCGGTCGCACCGTCGCCTCGGCCATAACGTGCCGTGGGTATACTCTCACAGGATGGTCGTTACAAATGAGGAGTTCGTATGAAGAACGTGCTCATGGTGATCGCACCGCGGGACTTTCGCGACGAGGAATATGCACACCCCAAGCAGGTCTTGGAGAGCAGGGGCGCACGTGTGGTCACGGCAAGCACGACGCCGGGACCGTGCATCGGCAAGCTAGGCATGCATGCCGAGGCCACGCTCGCCGTCTCAGACGCCGACGCGCTCGACTACGACGCGGTGGTCTTCATAGGGGGCGCAGGCTCAGCGGTGTTCTTCGACGACCCTTACGCGCAGGCGCTCGCGCGCGCTGCCCGCGTCAACAAGCGCGTGCTCGCCGCAATCTGCATCGCCCCTTCCGTCCTTGCGCACGCAGGCCTGCTGGCCGGTGTGGAGGCAACGGCGTTTGAAAGCCAGAAGGAAGACCTGGAGAAGCACGGTGCCATCTGGACAGGAGAGCCTGTGACGGTTGATGGGCTCGTCATCACGGCGAACGGTCCTGATGCCGCATGGGACTTCGGTAATGCCATCGCCGACGCGCTCGGCATCTGAGAAAGGAGCAGCACATGAAGATGATTCGCTGCCGCATCTGCGGCGAGGTCTACCTCGGCTCGGAGGTGCCAAGCCACTGCCCGTTTTGCGGGGCGCACCGCGAGCACCTCGTCGACTCCACCGAGTACCCGGCCAACATCAACGAGGTCGCTCTCACCGAGTCTGAGCGTGCGGACCTTGAAGCCGCCATCGAGCTGGAGCGCTCGAACACACGCTTTTACCTCGGCATGGCCAAGCGCAAGGAAGAAGATGTGCTGTCCTCGGCATACAAGCGGCTTGCAAAGATCGAGGCCGAGCACTGCGAGCTATTCTGCAAGCTCGCCGGGGTCGATGAGCCCGATGACCTCATGGTGCCGATGGAGGTTCCGAGCGACTGGTGTCTGAACATCGCGGACTCTCTTGAG
>JAVEVF010000091.1:0-7239 GCA_034005175.1 Coriobacteriia bacterium
CTGAGGCGATGCGTACGGCTGCAGAGCAGCATGGGGGCAGTGTGGAGGTGCGCTGGACGCTTGCGTACGAGGCGTTCCAGGTGCCGGAGGATTCACCAGTACTCAAGATCGTACGGGACGCATGCGCCGACGTCGGCCTCACCCCGCGCATCTCGTCTACCGGAGGGGGGAGCGACGGAAGCGTGCTGGCCGCCCATGGCGCACCGACACTCGTGCTTGCGTGTGGGATGCGGTCCGTTCACTCGACTGAAGAGCATATCGTGCTCGGAGATCTCGAGGGGGCGGCTGAGCTTGTCCGGGCATGCATCGTGCGCCTCGCCCGTGAACGCCGGTGAGGATCATCTGGTCGACAGTGACCGCGGCCGAGGAGCCCGATGGCGGTGCACAGCGCCTGGAAGTCGCGCTTGATGGCGGGAGCGAAGGCCGCGCCATCGCCTATCTCTCCCTGACAGGCTCGTGTGCGGTAGGAGACCGGGTGCTCGTCAACACCACCGCCGTCGACCTGTCGTTAGGAACAGGTGGGGTGCACTTCGTGGTCGCCCGCGAGGGCGCGCGGGAGGGCGTAGTCTTGGACACGTCTTCCGGCGGCCACGTCTTGAAGCTGCGCTATACACCGCTGCAGATTGACGTCCTTGCTGCCGAGGCACCCGAGTCACCGCACCACGCCATGATGGCGCAGGCCACATCGCTGGAGGCGATGCCGACTGTGTGTTGCGGGCTGCACAGCCAAGTCCCGCTCGTAGCGGCTGCGGTGAAAGACGCCAATCCTGATGCGCGCGTCGTGTATTGCGCCACTGACGAGGCTGCGTTGCCGATCGCGCTTTCACAGGTCATTCGCTTAAGCCTCGGCGTGGACTTGATCAACGCTACTGTCACCTGCGGGCAGGCATTCGGCGGGACGCTGGAAGCGGTGAACCTCTATTCAGGGCTGCTTGCCGCCAAGCACGTGCTTGGTGCTGATGTCGCCATCGTGGCCATCGGGCCAGGAGTAGTGGGAACGGCGACTCCGTTTGGGCATGGAGGCGTAGCGCAGGGACAGGCCATCAACGCTGTCGCAGCGCTTGGCGGGCGGCCGGTCGTGTGTTTGCGGCTATCCTTCGCCGAGATGCGTGCGCGCCATCATGGCGTGAGCCATCACACGCGCGCTGCACTCACCGAGGTCGCGCTTGCCCCAGGGTTGGTGGCGGTACCTCGGCTTACGCCCACCCAAGACGAGGTTGTCGATGAGTCACTGCTCCATGCGGGTGTGTGGGATCTTCACGAACGAGCCGACGTCGTCCAAGACCTCCTTGCACACCCGGACATGCGTGGTGTCAGGGTCACCACGATGGGCCGTTCGATCTCCGAAGACCCCGCCTTCTTCTCAGCTGCATTCGCTGCTGGCAGGGTGGCTGCCGAGCTTGCTGCAAGCGTCGTCTAGCCACCCCGTCTGTGCTATTCTGCCTACGGTCTGTCGGTACGCCTGCAGGCCAATCGTATGAGCCTTGTGCTGCGACACGGTGCCAGCGATACGAGGGCCGGTCTTCAGCACGAGCCCGCGTCTAGTGAACCCGGGAGGAAAGATGGTCATCGGTGTCCCGAAAGAGATTCTCGTCCGTGAGCGTAGAGTAGCTGTTACTCCCGATGAGACTCGTGCGTACATCGCCATGGGTTTCTCAGTGCTTGTCGAGTCGGGTGCTGGTGCCGGCTCGCTTCACAGCGACGAAGAGTACCGCGATGCCGGTGCTGAGATCGTCGACAATGCGGAGGCGGTCTTCAGCCGTGCCGATCTGATCCTCAAGGTCAAGCAGCCGCACTACAACGCGGCTCTGGGCAAGGGCGAAGCCGATATGATCCGAGAGGGAGCCACGCTCATCACGTTCCTGCACCCGGCGGCGCCCGACAACCACGAGATGATACGCAGGTTGCGTGACCGCAACATCCTCTCGTTCACGATGGACGGGATTCCGCGCATCTCGCGCGCCCAGGGCATGGACGCGCTATCCTCCATGTCCACGATCACCGGCTACAAGTCCGTCATCATCGCGGCAGGCCTCCTGCCCAAGTTCATACCGATGATCGGTACTGCGATCGGTGCCACCAAACCGGCGAAGGTGCTTGTCGTCGGTGCGGGAGTGGTGGGGTTGCAGGCCGTCGCCACCGCCAAGCGCCTTGGCGGTATCGTCACGGCAGCAGACATTCGGCCGGCGGCGCTGGAAGAGGCGGCGAGCCTGGGCGCCAAGGTCGTCGAGCTTGGCGTGCCGACCGACGTCGCGCTTGCCGAGGGCGGGTACGCTCGTTCGCTTCCAAAAGAGTGGCTGGACCATGAGCGCGAGACGCTCGCACCGTTGGTGGCCGACGCCGACATCATCATCTTGTCAGCTCTCGTGCCAAGCGAACTCGCTCCGGTGGTCATCACCGAGGAGATGATCGCCACCATGCGGCCGGGGTCTGTGATCGTGGACGTCTCGGTGGACCAGGGCGGCAACTGCGCTGCAACCAAGGGCGGCGAAGAGGTCACCGTCAACGGCGTGACCATCTCCGGCCTGCTCAACATCCCTGGCTCGGTTCCCGTGCATGCGAGCTGGCTATACAGCAAGAACATGCTTGCGTTCGTGAAGAACCTCTACAAGAACGGGATCGGCACTCCAGACTACGATGACGAGATCGTGCGCTCGACCCTCGTGACACGGGATGGTGAACTGCTGCACGCTGGTGCACTGCACGCCATGGGCTCTGCCTAAGAGCTTAGTACACAGGCAGAAGGGGGCTTGGTCGTCGTGGATTCCATCTTGCTCATGGTGCTGGTGTTCGTCGTCATCTCGAGTATCAGTTACGTGCTGATCTCCAAGGTGCCTCAGCGGCTTCACACTCCACTGATGGCGTTTTCCAATGCCATCTCGGCGGTCACGATTCTCGGAGCGATTCTCTTGTTTGCCGAGAACGGCAGCGCGCTGGAGCGCTTGCTCGGCGGCCTCGCTATCACCGCCGCTGCGTTCAACATGATCGGTGGCTTCGTGGTGACCGATCGTATGGTGCGCATGTTCCGCGGTCGGTCGGTTTCGAGGGGAGGCGATCGTGGCTGAGCTCCGTGACCTCCTGATCGACCTTGCCATCATCATCGTGTTCATGGTGGGCATCGGTTTGTTTCGTACCCCAAAGGGTGCGCGTAATGGGAATATCATCACAGCGCTTGCCTTTGGGGCGGCCATCGCGCTGGTGTTCGCGCGAAACGTCATCCAGCAGCCGGCTATCGTTGCGGTGGCGTTTGCGATAGGCGCTGCCATCGGCTGGTACGTGTCCGAGAAGATCACGATGACGCGCATCCCCGCACTGATCGCGCTACAGAACGGCGCCGGCGGTGGTGCATCGCTTCTGGTCTCTACGGTGGAGCTCACACGTTCGGGTGGCGATCTTGCCACCGTGAACACGGTGTTCGCGTATGTCGGCATCCTTGTGGGTGCGGTGGCGCTGTCCGGGAGCGTTCTTGCGGCTCTTAAGCTCGAGGGGAAGGTCAATCCCAGGCCACGGGTGCTCAAAGCACACAACCTGGTGCTTGCGGCGATGCTGGTCGTCTTTGCAGCGCTCGCGATTGCTGCTGCCGGCCTCTCGGGCACCAGTCATGTGGCGGTGGTCCTGGCGCTCGGGCTGATCTCACTTGTTTTCGGGGTGGCCTTCTCGATACGCATCGGTGGCGCGGACATGCCGGTGCTCATCTCGTTTCTCAACACGCTTTCCGGCCTTGCCGCGGCTTTCGTCGGTGTGGCTGTCGGCAACAAGATGCTTATCGCTGCCGGCGCGATGGTGGGCTCATCGGGCCTCATCCTCACGTGGGTGATGTGCGTGAGCATGAATCGCACGCTCATCGGCGTCCTCACAGGTCACTCGCTGGCAAAGGCTGCGCGCGGTCGCCTTCGCGAGCACGTGCAAGACGCGCTTCATGAGAGTTCCGATGAGGTTGAGCCCGCACCGGCCGCAGCCGACATGCGCGATAATGAAGGCGGCGCAGAGCCCCCCGCGCAGTCAGCAGAGGGATTCTCCGCCAGCGCCTCACAGATGTCTGCCACCGCCGACGACTCGCCGATGGCTCTTGCCCGCGCCGCGCTCGACGCCGCCAGCTCGGTGATCGTGGTGCCCGGCTACGGCATGGCGCAGGCGCACGCGCAGTTCGACGTCGCACGCCTCGCGCGCACCTTGGAAGAGGCGGGCAAGCAGGTGCGCTTCGCGGTGCACCCCGTCGCCGGACGCATGCCCGGCCACATGCATGTGCTGCTCGCCGAGGCCGAGGTCGACTACGACAAGCTCTTCGAGATGGACGACATCAACGACGACTTCGCCGCGACCGACGTGGTGCTCGTGGTGGGCGCATGCGATGTCGTCAACCCCGCCGCCAACAGCGCCGAGGACACGCCCATCTCAGGCATGCCTATCCTGCGAGTTGATGAAGCCGGGACCGTCATCGTGTGCAACCTCGATGAGAAGCCCGGCTACTCAGGCGTGCCCAACCCCCTTTACGACGAGCCCAAGACCATCATGCTCCTCGGCGACGCGAAGGCCAGCATCGAGGGGTTGCTTGCCGTCGAGCAGGAAGACGCTGGCGCGTGCGAGATCCCTGCCCCTGCCGAGAAGAGCGAAGAGGCCGAGACGGCAGGAGATCCGCTGTGTGCGGCCCGCGCCGCGCTCGACGCCGCCAGCTCGGTGATCGTGGTGCCCGGCTACGGCATGGCGCAGGCGCACGCGCAGTTCGACGTCGCACGCCTCGCGCGCACCTTGGAAGAGGCGGGCAAGCAGGTGCGCTTCGCGGTGCACCCCGTCGCCGGACGCATGCCCGGCCACATGCATGTGCTGCTCGCCGAGGCCGAGGTCGACTACGACAAGCTCTTCGAGATGGACGACATCAACGACGACTTCGCCGCGACCGACGTGGTGCTCGTGGTGGGCGCATGCGATGTCGTCAACCCCGCCGCCAACAGCGCCGAGGACACGCCCATCTCAGGCATGCCTATCCTGCGAGTTGATGAAGCCGGGACCGTCATCGTGTGCAACCTCGATGAGAAGCCCGGCTACTCAGGCGTGCCCAACCCCCTTTACGACGAGCCCAAGACCATCATGCTCCTCGGCGACGCGAAGGCCAGCATCGAGGGGTTGCTTGAGTCTGTATGAGAGCGCTAGCGCGTCACCACACACCGCCTGCCTTCCTCGGTTGTTGAGGTGTAGGATGGCTTCATGGACCCCAGTGCGCTTCACTCCTCCGCCGAGGAGTTCATAACGTATCTCACGGTGGAGCGCGGAGCTTCGCGCAACACGCTTGCTGCGTATACGCGAGATCTGTGCGCCTACTGTGCGACTCTGCGGGAGCGCGGCGTGAGCGACCCTGCTCAGGCGACGCGTGAGGATGTGAGCGCCTTCGTGCTCGCCCTCAACAAGCGCGGGCTTGCGCCGTCAAGCATCGAGCGGTCGGTTGCGGCGGTGAAGAGCTTCCACAAGTTCCTGGTGCGGGAGGGGCTTGCGACGGATCACCCTGCAGGCCGCATCCCGTTGCCGAAGAAGCCCGAACGACTCCCTGATGTGGTGAGCATCGAAGACATCGGTCGTCTTCTCGGCCAGCCCTTCGGGCAGGAGCCATCCGGCTTGCGTGACCGTGCAGCACTCGAGGTTCTTTATGGGTGTGGCCTACGGGTGAGTGAGCTTGTCGGTCTCGACATACTGGACATAGATCTTGCCGAGGGGCTCATCCGGGTTCGTGGCAAAGGGGACAAGGACCGCATCGTACCGGTCGCGGGCGTCGCTTCCTCGGCGCTCGATGAGTACTTCCGACACGGGCGGCCTTTCCTTCGCGCGAAGCACACGCGCGGCCGCAGCGATCCCTCGGCAGTCTTCGTGAACGTCCGCGGCGGTCGACTCACTCGGCAAGCGGTCTTCGGGATGGTGAAACGCTACGGGAGCAGGGTGGGACTCGATATACACCCGCATACGCTGCGGCATTCCTTCGCCACTCACCTGCTTGATGGCGGTGCTGACCTGCGGTCGCTACAGGAGATGCTGGGCCACGCCGACATCTCGACGACGCAGGTCTACACACACGTTGGCCTCGCTCACGTGCGCGAGGAGTATCTCTCGACGCATCCGCGGGCAAGGATCCGCCCTGATACGGAGGGTTCGTGAGTCTCGGGGGTGACCGTTTGCGCAAGCGAGTGAGATTAGATGCAGCCGAAGCGGTAGAATATACATGGAGGGTTCTGTCTACCATCTCAAGGAGGGAGAGTCGCGTGGACGCCAAGCTCAGAAAGGTTCTAGCACTACTGCTTGTCGTTGTACTCGTGGCCACGTTCGTGGTGGGCTGCGGTGGTGGCAAGGAGGAGCCGGAGGGTAATGGCGAGGGCGAAGCCCCGAAGACCGACGTGAAGGCAGCGATGGTCACCGACGTCGGTGGCCTGGGTGACAAGTCCTTCAATGACATGTCATGGGAGGGCTTGAAGCGGGCGGAGAAGGAGCTCGGTGTCGAGGTTCGTGCGCTGGAGTCTAACGAGATCGCAGACTACGAGCCGAACATCGATCAGCTTGCCAACGCCGGGTTCGACGCGATCTTCACCGTTGGCTTCCTCATGACCGAGACCACGGGCGTAAAAGCGCCAGAGTTCCCTGATGTCATGTTCGCCGGAATCGACCAGTTCTTCGATGAGCTCGCCCCCAACCAGGAGGGTCTGATCTTCAAGGAGAACGAAGCGGCGTATCTCGCCGGGGTCGTTGCTGGTCTTGCGACGCTCGACAAGGATCTGGACGATCGCATCAACGACAAGAACGTGATCGGCTTTGTGGGTGGCATGGACATCCCGCCGGTGGAGAAGTTCGAAGTCGGCTTCATCGCTGGCGCACGCTCAGTCAACCCCGACGTTGAGGTCATCAGTCTGTGGGCAGGTAGCTTCGATGACCAAGCCAAGGGCAAGGAACTCGCGCTCTCGGCCATCGATCAGGGTGCCGATGTCGTATTCGCGGCGGCCGGCCTGACTGGGCTCGGATCGATCACCGCCTGCCAGGAGCGCGGCGCGCTGTTCATCGGCGTTGATGCCGACCAGTACCTCACCGTGCCCGGTTCCGGTGACGTCATGCTCACCTCTGCCGTCAAGCGAGTGGATAACGCCGTCTTCGAGACCGTCAAGTCCGTTGTGGAGGGGACGTTCGTCGGTGGTCAGTACCGCGAGTTCGGACTCGCCGAGGAAGGTGTCGATCTAGCTCCGTTCCACGATTTCGAGGACGCCG
>JAVEVF010000092.1:0-7178 GCA_034005175.1 Coriobacteriia bacterium
ATGTGTTCATCGATAGCATCGAGTACCCTGAGTGAGCGCGAGCGGTCGACCGGGTTCTCCTGCAGACAGGATGCAGGAGCGCAGCAGGGCACGCCTTCAGGCGCAGCAGATCCTCTACCAACGCGATATCACAGGCGTGTCGGCCAACTCCATCCTTGACGAGAAGGCGTACAACACCGAGGACGGTGAGCCCTCTGAGTTCTGCCGCTCGTTGGTCATCGGTAGCGAGAGCCATGCGACCGAGATCGATGAGGCCATCAGCCAGACGTCCAAACACTGGACCATCGCCCGGATGCCGCTGGTTGATCGCAACATCTTGCGCCTCGCGACGTATGAGATACTCTTCTGCGATTCGATTCCCGTATCGGTCTCCATCAACGAAGCCGTCGAGCTCGCCAAGGTATACGGTGGCGAGGACTCGTCTCGTTTCGTGAACGGAGTGCTCGGCCGCATCGCGGAGATAGTGGGAGAGCGGATTGAAGATCTCGGCGACATCGATGAGGACGGCGTGGATGGCTGACGAACGCTACACCTTCGCGCAAGCGCGTGCGCGACTCGAAGAGATCGTCACGCAGGTGCGCAAGAAAGACGTTTCACTCGAGAAATCCCTTGACCTGCTCGAGGAAGGCGTCCGGCTCGCTAACGTGTGCACGGAGCTCTCGGATCATACCGAGTGGCGCACGGTGGCCGAAGATCAGGAGGCCGAAGCCGTTGGCGCGCAAGATGATGAGCAGGATGGCGAGGGTGGCGAGCTGGTCGGCGATAGCGAGAGGCTCCCTGGCGAGAGAGAAGTGCTGCGGGGCGAGGAGGCGGAGCAAGCCGAGAACAGCCATAGCGAGCACTTTGGGGAGTAACACCCTGGTGACGGTATGGCGGATGGCTTTGCCCGCTATCTGAGCACGCAGTATGCTAGAGAGCAGTCGTGAAGACGACGTGTAGCGGCCCCGATTCTGGAGATGAGCGGTTCTTGGGAGACGAGCGTATCCTAGACGTCATCGAGGCTCCCGCAGACCTGCGCGGGCTTGATGACGTGGCTCTCGAGCAGCTCGCTCGGGAGATCCGCGAGACGCTCGTGACGACGGTGGCCGCCACGGGTGGGCACCTCGCACCCAACCTCGGCGTGGTCGAGCTTACGATGGGCATTCATCTCGCGCTTGACTGTCCTACGGACAAGATCGTGTGGGACGTCGGTCATCAATCCTACGTGCACAAGCTGCTCACGGGTCGCAAGGAGTCGTTCTCGACGCTGCGGCAGTATGGCGGCGTGTGCGGCTTTCCCAAGCGGGTTGAAAGCCCCTACGACAGTTTCGATACGGGGCATGCCTCAGACTCGCTTTCACTTGCTCTTGGTCTTGCAGCAGCACGTGACGCGGCCGGAACCAACGAGAACATCTGTGCTGTCATCGGCGATGGCTCGATGACTGGCGGTATGGCTTTCGAGGCGCTTAACCACATCGGGCATCTCGGCAAGCGCTTGATCATCGTGCTGAACGACAACGAGATGTCTATCGCGCAAAACGTGGGCGCGCTGGCGAGCTACCTTGCGCGCGTGCGTTTGGATCCGCGGTACAACCGTTTGCGTGATGACGTGGAAAGCGCTCTCGCACGCACGAAGCTCGGTGCCGCGATGGTAGCCGCTGGCGAAGCTGCGAAGGACTCGGTGAAGCAGCTGGTTGTTCCGGGGATGCTCTTCGAGGAGCTCGGCTTGAAGTACGTCGGGCCCATCGACGGTCACGACGTGCGTGCGGTGGAGTCTGCGGTGGCGCTTGCTACGAAGGCAGACGGCCCTGTGATCATCCATGCGGTGACGCGCAAGGGACAGGGCTACGTTCATGCCGAGGACAAACCCGACACGTTCCACGGAATCAGCCCCTTTGAGATCACCACCGGCCAGGTCAACGGCTCGGCCGGCCCCATCTCGTACACAGAGGCATTCAGCCGCTCTCTAATGCATGAGGCCGCGCGTGACGAGCGCATCGTCGCCATCACAGCAGCAATGCCGCTCGGCACGGGGCTAGACTCGTTCGCGGCCACGTATCCTGATCGCTTCTTCGACGTAGGAATAGCCGAGCAGCACGCGGTGGGGCTTGCCGCAGGCCTCGCTGCAGGTGGTCGCATCCCTGTCGTTGCAATCTACTCCACCTTCATGCAACGTGCGTATGACCAGCTCATAATGGATGTCGCGCTGCAGAACCTGCATGTGGTGTTCTGTCTCGATCGTGCGGGACTGGTAGGGGAGGATGGGCCCACCCACCATGGTGTCTTCGACCTGACGTACCTGCGTTCGATTCCCAACCTCACCGTGCTTGCCCCTGCGGATGAGGTCGAACTCGCACGTATGTTGCATACCGCCCTTCAGGCCGATGGGCCGGTCGCCATTCGCTATCCGCGAGGCAAAGGCGTGGGTCTGCCGATGGTTGATGAGATCGAGCCGCTGGAGCCGGTCCGGGCCGAGGTGCGCCGCACAGGGACGGATGTCGCGCTCATCGCCGCTGGTCGGATGGTGGGGGCGGCTCAAGCGGCGGCAGATCTCCTGGCAACAGAGGGCGTTTCTGCCAGCGTGGTGAACCTGCGTTGGGTCAAGCCGCTCGACATAGAGACGCTCTCATGGGCGGCGGCATCCCACCGTCTGGTTGTCACCGTGGAGGAAAACACCGGTCTCGGAGGAGTGGGAGCCGGTGTTCTCGAGCTGTACTCCGACCTTGGCCTGGAAGTGCCTGTGCTGCGGTTGTCGGTACCAGACTGCTTCGTGACGCATGGCGCGATGGATAAGCTCCTCGCCGAGGTAGGGTTGAACGCCGAGGGCATACGCAGCGCGGTTCTCGGCAGGCTCTCTGGGCTCCCCGAGCACGCTTCTCAGCACGAGAAGCGTGAAGGCCGCGCGGCGGGCCACTGGCACGTCGGCTAGACGGCGCCGCTTGGTCTGCGTATCGCATCCCTAGTGGTGTGCTGCGCATCGCCGACTGCGGACCAAGGTCAATCTCGGGATGGAAGTTGGTAAGCGGCCTGTGAGACAGAACGAGGTGATGGCGCAGTCGCCACCGTCCCGCTCGGACGGTACCATTGTGCTGATGTCCGAAAGGACATATGTCGCGTCTCGCAACCAGTCGTGCATCGCTTGACCGGAGTGTCTCGTGCGTCATGAGGAGAGTGACCGTGCGCGTCCTGCTCGTACCTAACCCACTTAACCCCGAAGCCGTCGCGGCCGCCACCGATCTAGCGGGATGGCTCACTGCTGGAGGGTTTGAGCCCGCCCTGATCGCAGAGGATGCGGCTGACTGCGGCTTGGAAGACCTCAGTATCTCTCCCCGCGATATAGGCGAGCCCACGCTTGTCGTGGCGCTTGGCGGGGATGGGACGATACTGAAGGCCGCACATCTGCTTGGTCCCGTGGAGGTCCCTATCCTCGGCGTCAACCTCGGGCGCCTCGGATTCATGGCAGGAACAGGCTCCGACGGCATCCGGGAGGCCGTGGCTGCCGCGCTTGCTGGCGAAGGCCGCGTCGAGCGGCGTGCAACGCTTGAAGCTACCGTGCAGATGGGGGGTCGCACGCTCGGACACTATCGGGCGCTCAACGAGGTATACATCGGCAGGGGCGCATTGATGCGCGTCGTCGATATCGACCTGTTCGTCAATGACGTGTTGGTCTCGCAGGTGCGCTGCGATGGCATCATCGCCGCAACGTCCACGGGTTCGACAGCATATGCCCTTTCGGCGGGCGGACCCATCATCTCACCGGATATCCCATGCGCGATCATCGTTCCTGTGGCGCCGCACGCGATCGCCTCCCGTTCGCTCGTGGTGAGCTCGGCAGACCGCATCGATCTCAGGCTTTCCAACCCTCAGCGCCGCGAGGCGTGCGTGACAGTAGATGGAGAGCTCGTCCCGTGTCGGCGCGACATCGAAGAGGTCACCATCGTGCGCGGTGAGCACGACGTGTTGCTCGTGAGGCTGGACGGCAGGGATTTCTACGGGATGGTTCGCACAGAGTTCCTCGGGGGCTGATGTGCTCGAAGAGATCCATGTTCGCAATCTCGCGCTCATAGACGACGCCTGGATCGAGTTCTCGCCGGGCATGACCGTGCTCACGGGCGAGACAGGCGCGGGAAAGACCGCCCTCGTCGGTGCGCTCAAGCTGCTCGTAGGCGAGCGCGCGGACTCTGGGATGGTGCGGTCGGATGCCGATGAGGCACTCGTGGAGGGACGGTTCGCCGCGGACAGCACTGAAATCGTGGCGCGCCGACGCGTGAGTGCGGATGGCCGCTCGCGCTGTACGATAGACGGCGTGATGGCCACCGTGGGAGAACTGGCCCGCACACTCGGCCCTCTGGTGGACCTCCATGGCCAGCACGAGCACCAGGCGCTTCTCATTCCCGCGCGGCACGTTACCTACCTGGACCGCTACATCGGCGAGGACGCTCTTGCAGCAGTCGATGTCTACCGACAGGCACGTGGCGCGTACCTTGAAGCGATACGAGAGTATGAAAGCCTCGCACAGCGTCTCGCCGATGTGTCGCGCAAGGCCGACTATCTGAGCTTTGTGCTCGGCGAGATCGAAGCTGTCGATCCCCAGCCCGACGAGGATATAGAGATCGAGCGGCGTCTTCCTGCGCTGCAGCATGCCGAGAAGCTCAGTGCTGCCGCTCGGCAGGCCGCCTCGCTCGTGCGCGATGATGACCGTGCGCTTGACGCGCTCGGCGCTGCCCTCGACGAACTGCGCCGTGTGGAGGGGCTCGATTCTGCTCTCGACCGGCTTACGACTCGGCTGGACGCGCTTGCGACAGAGCTGAACGATGCCAGCGCAGAGCTTCGAGCTTACGCGCAGGGCGTAGAGCATGATCCCGCAGCCCTCGACGACCTTCAGGCGCGAGTTGCAGCGCTTGCGGGTCTGAAGAAGAAGTACGGACCGTCGCTTGCGCTTGTCTTTGACACGCGGGATGACGCACGGACACACCTTGCCGAGATGGAATCAGGGGATGATGAGCTCGCTGAAGCCCAACAGCGCATCGCTGTTGCGCGCGGAGCGCTTGAGGTCGCGGCAGAAGCCCTGGCCGAGCTGCGCTGTTCGCACGCGCTCGCGTTCACGGACGCGCTTGAGCACGCCATTGATGGCTTGAACATGGCTGGCGCACGCTTCGAGGTGGCGCTGGAGATGCTTGAAGTCGATGACTGGGGGCTCGATGGTCCTCAGCGCGTGGAGTTTCTCTTCTCTCCTGCTGTCGGCGAGGTTGCGCGGCCGCTGGGGAAGATCGCTTCGGGAGGAGAGATATCGCGCGTCATGCTGGCGCTAAAGTCGGTGCTTGGTGCGGCTGATGATGTTCCCGTGCTGGTGTTTGACGAGATCGATGCTGGCATCGGGGGAGCGACAGCACTTGCGGTAGGCGCGCGTCTGGCGGCACTCGCGGGTGCGCGACAGGTGATCGTGGTGACCCATCTGGCACAGGTTGCAGCGTTTGCCACACGCCACCTGGTGGTCGAGAAATCGGTGGCCGAGGGGCGCACGGTGACCGCTGTCAAAGCCGTCGAGGGCGAGCTGCGCGTGGCCGAGATCGCGCGCATGCTTTCTGGTGGCGACAGCGACACGGGGCGAGCACACGCGCTTGAGCTCCTTGAGCAGGTGGCTGCGAGTACGGCCATGGATGCACCACTATGAGATATGTGGGCAAGGCGCGCCTCGACAAGCGCACAAAAGACCTCGTGAAGCGCCTCGGCAAAGACGACATCGCGATTATCGACCACGTCGATATGGACCGAGTCAGCGCGGAGGGGCTTCTGCACACGGGGGTCGAGGTGGTCGTGAACGCCTCGAAGTCCATCTCCGGCTCGTATCCCAACGTTGGGCCGCTTATACTCGCGCGCGCCGGTGTCCAGATCCTTGATGGGGTGGGTGCGTCCGTATTCGACAAGCTCCAGGAGGGCGACGTCATCGAGGTGTCCGGCGAAGACCTAGTGCATGACGGTGCTGTCATTGCGAGCGGGGAGCGGCTTACGGTGAGCTCGATCGAAGAGGCGATGGAGCGCGCCAAAGCGAGCTTGGGCGAGAGACTCGATGAGTTCGCGCGCAACACTCTGGAGTTTCTCGGGCGCGAAAAGGCGCTGCTCACGGAGGGCGCTGGCATACCCGAGACGCGTACGGTGATGAGCGGCCGCCATGTGCTGGTGGTCGTGCGCGGCTACGACTACCGCGAGGACCTCCAAGCGCTCTCAGCATACATCCGTGAGATGCGACCGGTGCTCATCGGCGTCGATGGGGGAGCGGACGCCATACGCGAAGCGGGCTTCGCACCCGATATCATCGTAGGTGACATGGACTCGGTGACCGACGAAGCCCTTCGGTCCGGCGCCGAGATCATAGCTCATGCATACGCGGACGGGAGATCCCCGGCCATGGAACGCATACACGCACTGGGCCTTTCAGCCATCCCGTGGTCCATCAACGCCACCTCGGAGGATCTTGCCCTGCTGCTTGCGTATGAATCCGGTGCTGACCTCATCGTCGCGGTGGGCACGCACGCGAACCTGGTGGAGTATCTCGACAAGGGTCGCAAGGGCATGGCATCGACCTTCCTCGTGCGCTTGAAGGTAGGCCCCAGACTCGTTGATGCGAAAGGCGTGAGCAAGCTCTATCGGACATCCGTCAGGCTATTTGACCTTGTGTTGCTCGTTGGTGCAGCGCTCGTCGTGATGTCGGTCATCGTCATGATCTCTCCAGATGTGCGCGCTATGCTTGGGCTCATGCTCTTGAGGGTGCGCGCATGGATGCACATCTGAGCACACCCGGCCGAGGAGAATCTCGATGTACAACCTGAGGTATCACATAGCATCGTTGGTAGCGGTCTTCCTCGCGCTCTCAGTGGGATTGGTGCTGGGAACCGTGGTGGTGGAGCGCGGCATCTTCGATCGTCAGCGGGAGTCCATCGTCCAGAGTCTGCAGGAGCAGTTCGATTCGCTTGGAGCTGAGAACAAAGAGCTCACGGCCGCGTTGGCGCAAAGAGATCGCTTCGTGGAGTCCTTGGTTGATGTCGCTGTGGCGAACACCTTGGAGGGCGAGACCATCTTGGTGCTTGTCAGCTCGGGGCGCGCTGACGGGTTCGGAGACGTGCGTGACGCCATCACCCAGGCGGGAGGTGCGGCGGTGACCTTCGTGTTGACAGAGCCTTCTCTCGGCCTCGAGAATC
>JAVEVF010000093.1:0-7125 GCA_034005175.1 Coriobacteriia bacterium
TCCGGTGCTGTACCGCTAACGACCGGTGCTTCCGCCGCGAACGCGCGGCTTCCTGTCAGCCTAGCGCGTGCGAGAGTCGGCTGGAAGCACTTGTTAGAACGCCCGCCCTACGCCGTCAGCTGCACCTTGAGGCGCTTCCCGATGGCACTCGCCGCACGCTCGAGTGTGACGAGCGTGACCGAGGGGTTCGCAGGGTCAAGCAGGCGCTCCACCGAAGACCGGCTCGTCTTCATGCGACGGGCGAGTTCGGACTGCGATATATTTGCACGCTCCATCTCCTGCACCAGCTGGTACGCGATGACCCGCTTGGTCGCGACGGCCTCCGCCTCGTCAAGTACGCCCTCGTTACGGAGGAAGTCGTCGAAGTCGCTTCCGATATGCTTCTTGTCCACCGTGTTCACTCCCTTCGCAGGCCCGCCAGACGCTGCTGAGCGGTCCTGATATCCGACGCCGGCGTCTTCTGGGACTTCTTCATGAAACCGTGCAGGAGGACCATGACCGGTCCTTGGACTGTGAAGAGCACCCGTGCGATGCCCGCCGCGATGTGCGAACGGACCTCCCACAGACCCGGCTCAAGCTTGCGGATGAGCGGCATCCCCAGCGGCCAGCCGTACTGCGCCGTCTTGATGTCCTCACCGACCGCTCGCCGATCGTCCTTCGCGAGCCCGAGCAGCCACTCCCTCACCGGTTCGCCCCCGGATGCGGTGCGGTAGAACCGCACTGAGAGGCTGGGTTGCTTGTCACGGGACTCACTCATGCAAGGAGTGTACCACAATTGGTACGTTTGGAACCCCGGATGTTGGGGGAATAGAGGCGTTCCGGAAGGTCGTTCTAACGTGTTGGCGCTTCAGCTGCGCGCCGCGAAGCCTTATCGTCAGTCTAGCGCTTGTCGCGACAGCTGGAAGCACTTGTTAGCCTGATCCTGGCGACCCGAAATCGTGGCCCGCAGCCGCCCTGTCATCTCGGCGGCGTGCACGGCGACTGGCCTGCTTCGCAAGCGTCTTCCGACCCCCAGTAGCCTCTGCCGCGTTTAGCACCGGCGTGCCCTGACTTGATGCGCCCCCATGCCATGGGTATCCCTAGGCCGAAACGTGCAGCTTCAGGCCGAGTGAGCGAACGACCTTCTGCACGGTACCGAACTCCGGGTTGCCCTCAGAAGAGAGCGCCTTGTAGAGGCTTTCTCGCCCAAGGCCGGTCTCGCGCGCGATCTGTGTCATGCCTTTCGCGCGGGCGATGTCGCCTAGTGCCGCGGCGAGCAGTGCGGGGTCGTCTTCGTCGAGTGCCGCATCCAGGTATGCCGCCATGGCCTCGTCAGAGTCGAGGTAGCGAGTGACATCCCAGAGATGCGTCTTCGTCTTGGCCATTGCGATCCTCCTTACAGTCCGCGCGCGAGTTTCTTCGCGCGCTCGATGTCCCGCTGCTGGGTCGACTTGTCGCCGCCAGCCAGCAGGACGATCACGATCTCGCCATGCCGCGTGAGGTAGACGCGATAGCCCGGACCGCACATCACCCTGAGCTCGAGCACGCCATCGCCGACGGACTTGACGTCACCGAGATTGCCGAGGGACACCCGTCTGATACGAGCTGCGATGCGAAGCTGCGCGCTCAGGTCACGCAGTGATTCGAACCACCGCTGGTAGGTGTCTGTCTCCCGAATCTCGAACGTGAGCATAGTGTATCCCACACGATACGTTCGTGCAAGCAGCGGCGGAGATTCGGGCTAACGCGTTTGCGCATGAGCGGCAGTCATGCACTCTCAGGTCAGTCTAACCTCGGGCTGTCCGCTCGATGCGCTTGTTAGGCACCTGGAGAGCTGCGACAGCGCCACTCAATGAGCGAGTCCCGCCACAGCGACACGCTATCGACAATCTCACCGACAAGGGGTTCTGGCGAACCCAGATAGCGCGCAGAGCATCTGTCAAGGGATACATCTAGGAGATACCGAGGGCTGCAAGCCCTTCGATTGTCTGCTGGGCACTTGTGTCAGGTGGGTCAGACCACTCGTCACAGTGTTTCCACCAGTTCGCAGCGTGGTTGACCAGAGCAGCGATCGTAGGCCCACTTGAGTGATGCAGACCAAGGTCCAGAGCCTGCTGCCTGGATACTCCTGTCTCCGCGCACACCCCGGTCGTGTAGCCTTGACACGCAGCGAATCCCAGCCCAATCAGGTACTCGATCACTTCTGGGAGATCCAGGTGACCAGATTCAGGTCGCTCTCGAAGAAGATCAAGCAGACTCGCGACTCGCGCATCCACGAGTGCACACGTCTCATCAAGAGACTCGCGACCGAAGTCGAACGACCAATCCGGTTGCAGTATCGCCAATCGCTAGCTCCGTCTCACGCGTGGCTAAGCGGCGCCAGCCACTAGCTGCGGTCCGCGCGCCGATCGCTGTCCGCCGGAACTTGCGCTGTAGATGCGGTTGCTGTGCGCGCGGGGAGGCCCAGATTCATCGGGGCTGTGTAGCAAGTACTTCGTGTTCGTCAGTACTGCAACCAACCCACCCGGCACCGTTGCAGCGAAGATCCGCTACCATGACTTTTCCCTCGACGTGTAGCACCAAGAGACGTAGTCATCCACGTCGCTGCTATCAATCGGTCGTGGTCTACCGCTTTGGTCATACGTGAACCATGCATCAATCACCAGGGGGGCGTAGGCCTCCGTTGTATCCGGATTCGCAATTAGCGAGATTACGTACCAGTCGCCAGCACCATTCGCCGAGAACTGCGGAGGGTCAGCGTAGTCTTTGCGCAGTCCAATATACGAACCCACAGGCTCAGCGGAGGCCTTTCCAGCCGCGATGCCCGACTGGTACCCCGCACTGCGGGCCGCATCCACTTCCGCCGGTGAGTAGGTCCTCGTTGCGCTCTCAGACGGCGGCTCCACTGAGGATTGATCGGACCTCGCATCGGTCGCCGAGGCAGCTCCGAATGACCAACCCACGGCCAGAATGAGGGCTGCTCCGATCAGTGCCGGGACTAGTTGCCTACGGCGGTAGTCGCTGATGCGCTGTTCGGCATAGGCTTCGGCATAGGCCTGGGCTGACCGTTCTCTCCGCTGCGCCTCCTGCGCCCGCCGGGCCCGATCCTCGTTCTCGGCGCGTTCAGCAGCTTGAGCAGCGGCTTGTGCGGCGGCCTTCTTCCTAGTTTCGTGCGCGCGTTGCTTCTCCGCTTCACGTTCTGCCAGCATCTTGACCGCCGCACTGTAGGCTGCGTTGATTTCCGCCAGCTTCGCAGTGGCCTCCTTCTGGAGATCGGGGTCACTTGGAAACCGATCTGGGTGCCATACCTTGCAGAGGCGCCTGTAAGCCTTCTTAGTCTCCTCAAGCGAGGCCCCGCCAGACAACCCAAGAACCTTCAGGGCCCGCAGGAGCTCAAAATCACGGTCGGCGGAATTCATCTCATCGCCTCACTGAGTCCCATGCTGCCGACGTTATGACGCGCGCCAATTGCGACCAGGATGCACCAACCTGATCAGAACCGAAGTCCGACTCCAACTGCCTGCGAATGACCGCGAGCCCCTCGTCCCCAAACTCATTGATTTCGCTCGCGTACTCCAGGCCGAGCTGGTGCGCTCTGGCTGTCAGAGGATTGTCTCTTCCGTCAGTAGCTGGTGGCGTTTGAGGAGATGAGGGCATCCGCGGCATGGCACCTGGCCCTCGTGGTACGGAGCGACTCCGATTTCGAGACTCGACCCACCAACCCCTGATGAGGGCGACTATGTACCAGAATACCCACCATGCCGTTGCCCACCCAAAGCCCATGAGGCCGAGAAGCGCAATGCTCCAGTCGCCAGTGAACAAGCCGATGAAGAAGCCGACCACCACAGCGATGCTTGACAAGACGGCCAGCCATGATATGGGGATCAAGAACCCCGAATCGTCACCTAGAAACGAAATCACTCGGCCGTGCACTCCCGCCTCCGGTCCCATACGACTGACATGCGCCACCAGCGCGATGGCTAGCTCTCCTCCGATCGGTCATCGTATCGGCGGGCGCTTCTCAAGTATACACACCTAGGGCCGCAACCGTGGGCGAGCAGACCATTCCGGAGTCATCCTGCAGAGTGCCTAACGTGTGGCGCATGAGCAGACGCCGATGCGCCCTCAGGTCAGTCTACCTCGTGGCGTTCTGCTCGATGCGCTTGTTAGACGCCTAACGCCAGACTCTAGTCAACAGTGACCCGAGCTAGTCCTGCGGCTATGCCCCGAAGCGCGGCAGCCGGCATGTCGGCACGAAGCACGTAGGTAACATACGGGTACTGCTCCACACCCGAGTCTTCCTGCCATTCAACGATGGCCGGATAGTGGTTGGACTCTCCGCTCGACCAAAGTTGGTCACCTGATTCAGCGACGACAGCCCTGTTGCCGCGAACACTGGATTCCTTGTAGATGAGCGACTCACCGCGACTGTTCGGGGTCATAGGGGCGTAGAGTGTCTCTTCGAAGTCAAGAGGCTGGTCGGAGGGGATGACCGTTAGTTCAATCTTGTCGCCATACCTGATACACCAACCCATGACCTCTTCACCAGTGGTGAGCGTTGCGGGGTACGGCAGCACCACCCGTGACGGGATCCCGCGACCGTTACCGTCAACCCGCAGCTTCATGCCGCCGCGTCGGGCAGACGCCACGACTTGATCCATCGAGGCGGTTGGCGTTGATGTTGTCTCGCCGCGCTGCCACCAGGGAACTTGGAGGTTCACCGGGGCCTTCGGAGAGCCTGCGTTCACGAACGGTCCCTTGGCTGACGAGGCACCGCAGCCAGACACGAACAGGACCAAGACCACCAAGCTTGCTGGGAGGAGGGTTCTCTTGGCGTTCATGGGATTCTCCTCTACCTACACGTGCGGGGTCTCGAGGCTGTTGGGGCCCAGGCGATGGAAGTAGTAGTAGGGATCGTTGTCGTAGTACTGCCCGGCATTGGTCCAGTTCGTCCATGCAGTGGAGCTCTTGGCCTTGTACTTGAGGTTCTTGAAGTATCCATAGTTGTTGGCGGTCATGATGTCGTCCTTTTCACAGGAGGTACCCGGCCATTGACTCGTCATTTCGGGGATGTAGATGCCATCCTTCTTGAGAGTCCCGTTCATCCAGACCCTATGGCGATTCGTGGACTCATTCCACCGACCGCGTAGTTCTGATAGGAGTTCGATGCCAAGTTCGACTGCATCCAATAGATGCCGCCGTACACGCCGTTTCGCATCGATGCCCAGAATGCCCAGGAATTCCCACTATACGCACCGTCGAGCGTATGCCCAGCCTCGACGAAGTCAGCCTCGCCAGTTGTGTAGGCCCAAACCACTGTGACTTTGTTGAAGTTGGTGCCCGGCTTGGGTGAGTTCACCCAGATATCGCCGCGACATCCCCACTTCCAAGCGCTGTCCCGGCCTTGAATCCAGTACTTCTGCGCGTATGCCGCTGCAGGGCTTGCAGCCAGCAGCGCGGCGGCGAGAAGCAGAGTCAACATCGCCCACCGCCCGTGGATTCGTGATCTCATCGGGGTCCTCTTTTGCCGCGTTGAGCCCGACATCCTAGCTGACATGGTATCCAGTCATCGTGTGCGTCTAACGTGTGGCGCATGAGCGGAGACGATGCGCTTCGGGATGAGTGTAGCTCACGCCTTCCGCTGGATGCGCTTGTTAGACGCCGCGCAGCTACGCCGGATCATCCGGAATCTGCGCATCGTGCCAGACACCGACGACCCAGATTACGTCCCTGTGATGCTTGTAGAAGAAGCGGTATCTGCCGACGAGGACCTCGCGGAAACCGATCTCCGGGAACTCAGGGATCGTCCGACCCGCCTCCGGGAAGCGGATGAGACGCTTGAGCGAGTCCATTGAACGATTGCGGAATGTGCGCGCGGCCGAGGGGCGCTCAGCCTGGATGTACTCGACTGCAGCAAGGAGCTGGGTGCGCGCCCGCGGGGTGAAGTCGATCCTGCGGGTCACGGCCGCTCCAGAAGAGCATCCGCCTCAGCCATGACCACGTCGATGTCATAGCCCACCCCGGCTTGGATCTCGACCTCGCCGTTCACGAGGATGCGCAGGATCTCGAGCTCACGCTGCGTGCGCTCGTACGTGCCGGCGCTCATGAGGACTGCCGAGGCGCGGCCGTGCTGGGTGATGAAGACGGGATCGCCCGAGGCCGACGCCTCCCGCACGATCGAGGACGCGTCCTGTCGAAGCTCGCTGATGGGAACGATGTTGGGCATTGCACTCATTTGTAGTACCCCCTTTGGTACTAACGATACTACCACAGGAGGCCCTACAACATGTGCGTCTAACGTCTTGGCGCTTCAGCTGCGCGCCAACTACTTCTCAGTCTAGTCGACGACTCCTACGCGCCAGCTGGAAGCGCTTGTTAGCGGTCAGCGCCGCTATGACGCCCTGCGCTCGAGGCGTTCAGCGATCCACATCTTGATGACCGACTGCCGGGTCACGCCGAGGCGCTTGGCCTCTTTGTCGAGCGAGTCCACCATCCACGCGGGGAAGTCCACATTGACCCGCCGCGCCGCCAGCAGGGGTCGACGCGCACTCTTGAGATCCAGGTCCCCGACGATGTCCTCAACGCCCTCGTCGAACTTCCTGTCGAAATCACTCGCCTTCATACAGCGCCACCTCCTTCTCGCGCGCCCGCCGAACCGAGATCAGGCGAATCCGGTCGTCGCGGTAGGTGATCACGGCCGAATAGTGCCGACCGCCGATCATGCCGATCACGACGAACCGGGGCTCGTCTTCCGAGCGCGCCTGCAACTCGACCAGCAGATCGTCGAGCCACAGCTCCTGGGCCTCGACGAAGTCGATGCCGTGCTTGGCCTTGTTGCTGTGGCTCTTGGCCTCGTCGAACTCGAACAGCACGCGTGCCCCCCGGGCTCTCGCCAAACGGTATAGAAACTATACCACACAACACAATAGGAGATCAAAGCGAGGGATACGGTGCTGTACCGCTAACGTCCGGTGCTTCAGCCGCGAACGAGCGGCTTCATGTCAGCCTAGCGCGTGCGTGAGTCGGCTGGAAGCACTTGTTAGAACGCCCGCCCTACGCCGTCAGCTGCACCTTGAGGCGCTTCCCGATGGCACTCGCCGCACGCTCGAGTGTGACGAGCGTGACCGAGGGGTTCGCAGGGGCAAG
>JAVEVF010000094.1:0-7048 GCA_034005175.1 Coriobacteriia bacterium
CGGACGCGCACGACCCCTCAGGTGCTTCGGTGAGAGGCTCAGCAGCATCCTCGGCAAGGGCGTCATGTAACTGCTCTGCCCTAACAGGGTCAAGGCCGCGGTAGTGCTGCTCCTCGTCGTCGGAGATCTCGATGAGAGTCCGCTGCTTGCTCCACAGCTCTCTTTCTTCCGGTTTGCCGAGGGGCCGCTCTTCGCCCTCATCGGCTGGACCCGTCTCGCCGACGTCCCACGCAGCCTGCGCGTCAGGGCGCTCGATCAACTCGTACAGCTGGTCGGCAGCGGGTGGCGTCTCCACGCCGTAATCGTAGGGCAGGTCGTCGACCGTGCCAGGCACGTGGCGGTCCTCGATGGGGTCTTCTACGACCTCGTCAGGCGCACAGCGATCCTTCACCGGGTCACAACCCTCAGCTTCGCTGCCCGTTCGGATGAGTGTGCCCTCGTCTTGCTCAAGCCGCTCGTCATCCCAGTATCTGGGTCCGTCATCGGCCATGATTGCCTCCTCGTATCGCGCGCTCGTTGCTCTCTTCATTCCCAGAACTGCACACTTCTGTGATGGCTCGACGCTGTTACCATGGGAAGCACGGCAAAGGAGGCAATCTCGAGATGACGCTCCAGCGTCTTGCAGTCTTCTTCATAGGTGTGTCAGTGGGCTTTCTCGGTGGGCTCTTCGGCAAAGGCGGGAGTGCGATAGCAACCCCGCTGCTAAGCCTCATTGGCCTGCCGGGGTTCGTAGCGGTAGCAGCTCCACTGCCTGCCACCGTACCGGGAACCATGATCGCCGCACTGGCGTACTCGCGCTCCCGCCTTCTCGACTGGGAACTTACCGCGTGGAGCGTTGCCATCGGGCTTCCTGCGACGCTCGTGGGCGCGTATCTCACCAACTACACCGGGGAGCGGCCGTTGCTGCTCCTCACCGGTCTGCTGGTCTTCGGTTTTGGTGTGAGCTTCCTGGTCCGTCACATCCAGCCGCAAGGGGCCGTGACGCCTGCCGAGGAGCAGTCGCATGCACAGCCCTCAGACGAAGCGCCCGAGGGAGAGCCGAGAGGATTGCGTTCCCTTCTTGCCCGTGGCTCGTCGCCGAGGCCCTCGTACTGGCGGCTCAGACTCGTGCTGGTAGCGGGTGGCATCGGTCTTGTCTCCGGCCTCCTCGCGAACTCCGGCGGGTTCCTGCTCGCCCCGAGCTATGTGCGCATCATGCATCTGCCGTTGAAGCGCGCGTTTGCGTCTTCTCTCGTGGTCTCGATGGTGCTTGCCATCCCAGGAACGGTGATGCATGCGCACCTCGGCCACATCGATTGGTGGACGACCGCGATCCTCGCTCTCGGCTCAGTGCCGCTCTCATATGTGGGCGCGCGGGTGGCGATCGCAGCAGATGCACGGATTCTGGAGCGGGCGTACGGCGTGCTCCTCACGCTTCTCGGCGGATACTTCCTCATTCAGCTTCTGTGGAACGGGTGACAAGCTTCACGCTGGATCCCCGCAAAGTCACTGACGAGACTCATTCGTGGCGTGCAAGTTCCTCGGCGACCAACCGGTACTTCTCGTGTATCAGCTTGCGGTCGAACTCGGCGAACTCCTCGAGCATACATTCGCGTTCTTCCTCGGAAAGGTGGGCGATGCTGGGCTTGAAGAAGTGGCGGTCCTCTTTGGCGATGTGGGCTGGATAGAACTCGGCAAGCTCGTGCATCGCACGCTCGATGTCACCGAGAGCCTCTGCATCCCCTGTGGCATAGCGGTCATTGGCATCGACGAGAGCGCGCGTCATCGCTCGGGCGCTCACGTGTTCCTCGATGAGCTCACGCATCTCAGCGACGAGATCGTCTCCGAGGTCTTTCTCCGCCAGCCGGCGAAAGAGGATGTCCTCTTCTTTACCGTGATGGCAGCGGTCCGCGTAGGTGCGGATGAAGTCGGTGATCCGATCGATGACACGGGGGTCTGCGGTGCCGTATGAGGCGATGTGCTCGAGTTGTGCTTCCAATGCGGTGATGACGCGCTCGATCACGCGGTGTTCGGCCATGAGAGGCCCTGCCGGTGTGTGTCCAGTCATGGCGATGTCCTCACGTAGATGACGATACGATGAGATATGTACCCTGCGGCGTGCGTTCTCCCAGAGAGGGTAGCGACGCGCAGCAATCAGCTCACCCGCGTCGCACATATCGTCGTATGATGAAGCGCACGGATCGCGTGTCTAGGTGAGGCAGGAGGGGTCTTGGGCTCGTCTCCAGCGATGTATGCACTGGCGGCTGGCTTGTTCACCTGGGGCATGACCGCTCTGGGAGCCGCACCGATTCTCATCGGCCGCTCTCCCAAGCGCCGCACGCTTGATGTGCTGCTGGGGTTCTCAGCCGGTGTCATGTTGGCGGCAAGCTTCTGGTCGCTGCTTGCCCCTGCGGTTGAGTTCGCTACGCGCGCGGGCCAGCGGCCCTGGGTCGCACCCGTCCTAGGCTTTGCTGTCGGCGGGCTTGGCCTTTGGGCGCTTGACAAGGTCACGCCGCACCTGCACTCGCTCGGCAAGAACCGTGAGATCCGCGAAGGCCCGAAAACGCGTCTCCCTCGCACGACGCTGCTCATCTTCGCCATAACCATTCACAAGATCCCCGAGGGCTTCGCGCTTGGTGTGGCGATGGCCGCGGCCGCAATCGAAAACACCCCGGCAGCTCTTGGTGCGGCGACCGCGCTCGCGTTGGGGTTGGGATTGCAGAGCGTGCCCGAGGGTCTCGCGGTCGCAGTGCCGCTGAGGAGGGAAGGTTGGAGCCGGGCTAGGAGTTTTTGGTACGGACAGCTTGCGGGCAGCGTGGGGCCTTTCGCCGCGCTCATCGGTGCATTCGTGGGAAGCATGTCGACCGCTGTCCTCCCGTATGTGCTGGCGTTCGCTGCAGGAGCGATGGTCTTCGTGGTCATCGAGGAGCTCATTCCCGAGAGCCAGCGCGCCGAGCATTCCGATGTGGCCGTCCTCGCTACGCTCTTGGGCTTCATGGTCATGACGGCACTCGATATAGGGCTCACGTAGTCACGTCAAACCGAGGAGGGTCGATGTCGACCTGGGATGCGGCGCCGAAGAACTCCGAACTGCTCTGGAGCCACCTCATCGATCTTGCCAGCAAGATGCGAGTGGAGAGCTACGGGGAGGTCGCAGCGGCGATAGGAGCTCATGAGGGTCGCACCATCGCGCCCGTGAGCCTCACCCGGCCCCTGGGATTCATCCGAGACGAGATCTGCCTTGCCCGGGGGTATCCCCTGATAAACGCGCTTGTCGTCAATGCGGATTCATGGCGCCCGGGGGATTGCTTCCTGCCTGCCGGTGTGAGCTTCGGACGCGCCAAGGACGTCCTGTGGCGCGCCTCGGTGGCGGCAGTCTTCGCGTATCCGTGGGATAGCGTGCACATCGACTAACGGCGTGTGTACATGAAACGGCGTATCTCAGAGACCATGCGTGGCGTCCTCATCCGCGGCCTGCAGCTCCTCGGCGGCGGGGCGCTCTTCGGTGTTGCGGTCTTTGCGTCGGCCGGCACACGCCTGTGGTGGCAGGCGTGGGTATTTCTCGGCATCTACTTCGGGTCCATCGCGTTTGTGGGCATCTTCGTCGCGCGGGATGCCCCCGAGCTCATCGCCGAGCGTGGGCGTGTAGGACATGCCGCGAAGTGGGACACGGCTGTTACCGCAACCATCACGGTTCTTACGCTGTGCGCGCTCGCAGTCGCCGGACTTGACGTGCGGTACTCATGGTCGAGCGTCCCGTTCGGCCTGTCTGTGGCGGGATTCATCCTGTACATTGCCGGCGAGGCGCTTGCCATCTGGGCCATGTCAGCTAACCGGTTCTTCTCGCGGGTAGTCCGCATTCAGGACGATCGCGGGCACGAGGTGTGCTCGTCAGGGCCGTACGCCTATGTTCGCCATCCCGGGTACTCAGGGATGATCATGTACTCGCTCGCCATGCCCTTGGGTTTGGGGTCGTGGTACGCGTTTGGGCCCGCGCTGCTCGTGGTGTTCGGGTTCGTCGTGCGCACCGCAGGTGAGGATCGCTACTTGCGCAACGGCCTTGAGGGCTATCGAGAGTACGCATCACACGTGAGGTACCGCCTGGTGCCGGGTGTTTGGTAGCGAGCCCGCCGGGTAGGGATGAGAACAGCGTAGCGGCCACGGTGCGGTCTCGCAGCAGTCCACGAGGCGCTGCCGCAGTGCAGCGATGTCGATGCGGTGCTCCACAGCGCGCCAGCTTCCTGTCAGGCTGGGTGTCTGCATGATAGGCGTTGGCTGCCCGCGGGGCATACACTCCAGGCGCGGCGGAAACGAAACCCGAAGGTGGTCGCCAACGTGTAGGCTGGCTACCATGGACGCAGTGCAGCCCGTGGTCTGGGGAGAGGGGTGAGTCGATGTCTGAGCGTCCGCGAAGCAGCTGGCACGAGCAACACCACCGGGATATGACGATCGGGCAGCAGGTCGCGGACAAGACCGCGCTCACAATCGGCTCATGGGCGTTCATCATCGCCCAAACGGTGGCGGTGGCTGTGTGGGTGGTTGTCAATCTCACTGCTTACATCCGTGGTTGGGATCCCTATCCCTTCATCCTGCTGAATCTCATGTTCTCCGTACAGGCGGCATATGCAGCCCCTATCATCATGATGAGCCAGAACCGCCAGGCTGAGCGCGATCGGGTACAGGCTCAGCAAGATCTCGAAACCAACATCAAAGCGGAGCTGGAAATCGAGGATGTTCAGGAGCGCCTGTCTCGCATGGAAGACATTCTCGTGCAGCTCAACGAGCGAATCAGCCATGGCACGCAGATGCGTGAGACCTCGACACGACAAGCCGAGTGAATCAGGAGCGCGAATGGAATACGAGCCAGATGCAGGTCAGATTGCGACGAATGCGCGCGAGTATCGCTGGAATCTAGCGGGTGCGATTCTCCTCTCCTGCGCAACGCTGGCCTCCGCGTGGTGCGCCTTTCAATCCTCGGCGTGGAGCGATGTCTATGCGACCGAGTCGAGGATTGCTAGCGTGGCGCGCAAGGAGGCTGCCCGGCACTCTGCCATCGCGGACCGCTATGTAGAGACGGACGTCCTGCTCTTCTTGGCCTGGAGCGAGGCGACGATCAAGGGCGATGAGGTAGTCGCAGCCATGATCGCACAGCGTTTCAGACCGGATTTCATGCCTGCTTACGAAGCATGGTTGTCGCTGTCGTCGGGAACAGACGGGCACCTCCCCGACGGCTCTCCCTTCGATCGGGAAGAGTATGTGCTGCCGGCTCAACAGGCCGCGGACGACGCGGAGGCGCGCGCATCTCAAGCTGATGTCGCAGCCGACACCGCAGCCAGGCATAGTCACTTCTACGTGCTCTCTACTGTGTTGTTCGCATCGGTGCTGTTCCTGGCGGGCATCGCAGACAAGCTGACACACCGGGGGGTGTCACATGCGGTGGTCATCCTGGCCGCGCTCACGTTGGCGGGAGCGATCGTAGTACTGGCCCGCTTGCCGGTGATTGTCGGCGGCAGCTGATCATAAGGCGGGGATGTCCTTGAGGGATGCGCCCTCTCGGAAGACCCCTTGCGGGGTTCTCGGCCCATCAGAACTTGCCACCAGAGCGTCCGGGACGGAAACTGCACCAAAGACACACGCGATGTGTAGCCGGTTATCACGTGGGCGTCGTTAAAGACCAACAGCTCCAAGGAGGTAGGGCCTTGTCTAGGGCACTGGAAGAGTTCATGGAGACCATTATCGCGCGCAACCCCGGCGAGCCGGAGTTTCACCAGGCGGTGCACGAGGTGGCGGAGTCGCTCATGCCCTTCATCGAAGAGAATCCGAGGTACCGTACCGCCAAGATACTTGAGCGCATGGCCGAGCCTGAGAGGGTCGTGATCTTCCGGGTGCCGTGGATCGATGACGCTGGTGACGTACAGGTGAACCGGGGCTATCGCGTCGAGATGAACAGCGCCATCGGCCCGTACAAAGGGGGGATTCGCTTCCATCCCACCGTGACGCTCGGGAGCCTGAAGTTCTTGGCGTTTGAGCAGGTCTTCAAGAACAGCCTCACCACTCTGCCCATGGGCGGTGGCAAAGGCGGGGCGGACTTCGATCCGAAAGGCAAATCAGACAACGAAGTCATGCGATTCTGTCAGTCGTTCATGACCGAACTCCAAAGACACATCGGGCCTGACACTGACGTTCCGGCAGGTGACATCGGCGTGGGAGCTCGCGAGATCGGGTTCTTGTTCGGGCAGTACAAGAGGCTTCGAAACGAGTTCACCGGCGTGCTCACAGGCAAAGGGCTCAATTGGGGCGGTAGCCTCATCAGGCCTGAGGCTACCGGGTACGGCTGCGTGTACTTCATGCAGGAGATGTTGGCCACGCAAGGTGAGTCGCTGGCGGGCAAGACGTGTGTCATCTCTGGTTCGGGCAATGTCGCACAGCACGTCGCCGAGAAGCTCATCCAATCCGGCGCGAGGCCGGTCACGCTTTCCGATTCCAGCGGCTACATCCACGATCCTGAGGGAATAGATGAGGAGAAGCTCGCGTTCGTCAAGGAGCTCAAGAACGTCAAAAGGGGCCGCATCAGCGAGTACGCGGATGAATACGGTGTTTCGTACCACGAGAACGAGCGCCCCTGGGGCGTTGCGTGCGACGTCGCCTTTCCAGCTGCGACTCAAAATGAGCTCAATGGCGAAGAAGCTCGACTGCTGCTGCAAGACGGCTGCATGGCCGTTGGCGAGGGCGCGAACATGCCTTGCACCCCCGAGGCCATCCACGCGTTCCTTGATGCGAAGATCCTCTACGGCCCGGGCAAAGCCGCCAACGCCGGCGGTGTCGCCACCAGTGGTTTGGAGATGTCGCAGAACAGCCTTCGTCTCTCATGGAGTCGCGAAGAGGTGGACGAGAGATTACGCGGCATCATGGTGGGAATACATGAGACGTGTGCCCGTTTTGGTGATGAAGGCGATCACATCAACTATGTGAAGGGTGCGAACATCGGAGGGTTTGTCAAAGTCGCAGACGCCATGCTTGACCAGGGCGACGTGTAAGCCCCAGCAGCTTGGACGTCACAGTCCAGGAG
>JAVEVF010000095.1:0-7037 GCA_034005175.1 Coriobacteriia bacterium
GGGGCACGTCGGCAGGTTGACGACGGGTGTCTTGATACCCTTTTCCTCGAGATACGTCATGACGCCCGTTGCGTCCGCGGGGTTGGGATGTGCGATGACGAATCCGCCGTCAACCGCGCATGAGCCAACAGCCACGACAGCCGCAGCATTCTGAGCGCCGCGTTCGAGCTCTCCAAGAGAAGGTTCACCGGCGATTCTCAGCGCGTTGCCGTTCCAGCCCTTCATGACGGCACCCTCGTAGATGAGGATGTAGTCACCTTCTTCGAAGACTGCCTCAGCGGCCGCAAGCGCGTCTTCGCCCTGCGCCATCGAAAGAGTCTCCATGAAGTCCATAGAGAGCAGCTCAAGCACGATGGTCGCCACGTCAGGCGTGTCCGCCTGAGCCATGGACTCAGTGCACCCTGTGCACGAGCCGCCGTTCAGCCACACTGCGGGCTTGAGCTTCGCGCCTTTGCTCACGGCCGCCGCGATCTGCGGAACGAATGACTCAGACAATCCCAGCAGCGCCGCGATCGAGCCGCAATACTTGAGGAAATCGCGACGTGACACGCCTCTCGCTGCGAGTAGGTCGTACATCGCGTCGTGGTCCTCGTGCGCCATGCCTTACACCTCCTTGTTGTGAATCCAGACGTTGGTGCGCGAGCTATGAGCAGGCGTCACGCACGCACTGACAATCCGGTAGCCCCGGTGCTTTGAGAGCAGCCCTCCTTCCGTGGGCATCCGTGACTCTTTCTACAGGACACAGCACACACCGGTTCTCAGACCGGTAGGCGTCGAGGAGGCAGACATGCCATGAGGGGAACGGAGACGTCCGCACATCGTGCGCGGCAGCGATGCTTGAATGTGGACACGACTGCGTGCACTAGACGCGCGGTTCACACCGCTGTCCGTTGTCCACCTTCCAAAGCCATACAAAGGTGCCGGCACCCCCCAAGGGCGTCTGACCACGTTGTCTCGTCTATTGAGGTCGGCCGCACACTCATCAGGCATGAGCATACCGCGGCCACACACACGAACTAACATTAGCACAACTATTCACAAGCGTGTACGGGAAGAACGGCTGTCATATGGGAACAACAACAAGAGAAAGCAATCGTTGAATCGGATGCCAGTCATTGGGTCGCCAGCAATGTCAGCGGTCGCGGAGCCGACGCGCATACGTACGCTAGCTCAGGGCAGGATGGCGACAGTTGGCGCCGAAGTCAGCCAGTGATCAAAGGCGATGTGAGTCTGATAGAAGAGGGGCAAGCGTGGCGGGGACCAGCCAGGGAATCGTGCTTGATATCAGAGGATGTACCCCTGACATCCGGCGGCCTCTGTTGTTCTGCATTATCGATAAGCTGCTAGAACTCGACGCGCCGGACAATCTTCTTGTCGTCACGGACTATGAACCGACGGGTATCGGGTACCAGATCGACCTGCGCAAAGAGACGCGCGGCAAGTTCGAGTACTTCTACGACCAGCGTCTTGACGGCGCGTGGGTGACCCTCATCAGGCGCAAGATCCTGTAGCTCCAGGCAGTTCTGGAACCCACCTCACCAGTCTCGGACGAGTTCTCCCAGCATGTCCGCGAGCAAGTTGAGGTCGCCCCTGTGATCAGCCTGCGCGCTCGTGCGTGATCCAACGTAGAAGGTGCGCATGCCGGTGGCGCTTGCTGGCAGATCAAGATCTGCGTCGTCACCCACCATCAATGAGCGCTCAGGGCTCACGTCTATGAGCTCGGCTGTCTCAAGGAAGTAGGCGGCTAGAGGCTTGCAGGCATGCATTGATTCGTAGGCGGTGACGGCGTGCAGGTCGAGGTCCGCGAGACCAGCCCACGCGATGCGGTGTTCTACGGCCGCGCGCGGAAAGATGGGATTGGTGGCAATAGCGACCTTGAGCCCGAGGTCAAGGGCGGTCTCGACGACACGGCGCGACCCAGGTGTCGGCCCGTACCCTTCGCCCAGACGCGAGAACTCCTCCGCATAGAAGCGATCAAACAGCGCCGCGTGTTCATCGATGTCTATTCCGGTCAGGAGGTGGAACTCATCGGCGAAGACCTCTTGGTTCGTTCGTCCGGCGTGGGGCAACATCATCGCTGTTGTAGCAGCGCTGAGCGACCTCATGGCCTGTCGCAGGGACTCGTCGCCGTCGGTAAGCGGAGCCATCGCGCGTGCGAGTGCGGAGAAGTATCGATCGAGAAACGAGCCCATGTCGATGTCGAGCAAGGTGCCGTCAAGATCGAAGAGTACTCCCTGCACATCGTTCCTTTCGACCGTCTTTGAGCGTACAGCGCGCATCATACCACGCGGAGCTGGGGGCACTGCGCTCAAGAGGGCCCGGCGGTAGGCCGATATCTTCGTCATGAGGAACACCACGCCAACAGAGGACTTGATGGGAAAGCTCCGTCGGTTCTCTCTGTTCGCCAACGTGTCAAGTGCCGACGCCGAGCGCTTGACGGCCATGCTGCGTGTTCGGCGGTATCCTAAAGGGGCGTTCGTCGTCACGCGAGGAGAGCGCGCCGCTGGTCTGTACCTCCTGTCCTCAGGAAGAGCGAAGATCACCATAGCGTCGCCAGACGGCAAGGAGCTCGTGCTTGGACACATCGATGGCCCGGCGCATTTCGGAGAGGTGAGTCTCGTGGAGGGGCAGCCGCATCCCGCCGACGTGGTCGCGGTGACCTCCGTAGAGGTGCTCATGATCGACGCCCGCTCTCTAGCCGAGGTGATTCGCCTGCAACCGCGGATTGCGGTCTCGCTCATCGGTGCGCTCTCGGAAAGACTCAGCGAGACGATCGGGCGTCTTGAGGATCTCACATTCCATGACGCCGCACATCGTGTGATGCGAGTGCTGTTGAACATCGGGACAGCGCGGTATGAGCTCACCGGTGAGGCTCTCATCGCCAGATACACTCACTACGATATCGCGACTCTTGCTGGGACCTCACGTGAGACTGCCAGCCGCGTGATATCCTCACTGGCTCGTGACGAGGTGCTTGAGGTCCGAGGGCGATCGATACTCGTTGACCTCGATGCGCTTGCCCGCGCCATGCGTCCTGCTTGATATCATCGAGCCGAGCGCGTCAGGCGTTTCGCGCGCGCGTGCACGGAGATATACCAGTGGGAGAGACATCCGACGAACGGAGGCGGCATGAAGGATTTCACGTTGGAAGATCTCGCGGCATTCAACGGCAAGAACGGGCAGCCGGCATATGTCGCGTTCAGAGGTACGGTCTACGACGTCAGCGACAGCCCAATGTGGGAAGAGGGCGACCATGAGGCCATGCACGACGCGGGACACGACCTGACCGCAGAACACGCCGACGCCCCGCACGACGAGTACATCGTGGACTTCCCTGTGGTGGGAAAGCTCGTCTAGTCCGACTCTCGGCGAAACGACGCGACGCACTCCACGTGGTAGGTCTGTGGAAAGAGATCGTGCGGCTCGACCTGGTCAAGCCGGTAACCTTCACGCGATAGGTGCTGCGCGTCACGGGCGAGCGTGGTGGGGTTACATGAGACGTAGATGATCGTCCGCGGGCCGGCAGCGGCAAGCGCGGCGATGGCTTCGTGGTGCAGGCCGCTTCGAGGTGGGTCCACAAAGACGACATCGAACTCTCCGAGTGAGGGGAGCTCCCTTACAGCGTCGCCTCCAACCACGTCAGCTTCAAGCCGTGCTTGGTCGAGGTTGCGCCGAAGATCGGCAAGCGCGTACCGGGAGTTCTCGACGGCCACCACTTCGGCGCCGGTCGCGGCAAGCGGCAGCGTGAACGTGCCCACACCTGAGTACATGTCGAGGATGCGGTCTTGGGCGGTAGGAGATGCCTGTGCGAGTGCGCGGGTGACAAGAACCTCTGCGGCTGCTGTGTTCAGCTGGAAGAACGACGGTCCTGAGGCGGTCAAACGCCGCCCGCACAGCTCCTCCGTCCAGTGCCCTCGGCCGCTGAGGACCTCCACACCAGTGACGAGCCGCTTCTGCTGCGCGCCTTTGACGAGCAACCGCACGACACCACGCGCACCCACGGCGTCACTGAGGGTCTTGGCGGCCATCTGCCGAGGAAAACTCGTCGGATCAGTCCAGAGCGCTACCTCCACATCACCAGTGCGCACCGAGACGCGCAGGCCGACACGTCGCACGCCAAGGGAGCCATAGCGGCCGCTGAGGTAACGCAAGGCACCCGTGAGCGCCCGTGGGGAGTCCTCGAACCCTGAGGGGAGAAGCAGGCAGCGATCAACGGGGATGAATTCATGGCTGCCGAGCGCGTGGTATCCCAGGTGCACCCGTCCGCCGATGTCTGCACACTCGAACTCGACCTTGTTTCGGTATCCGTAGCGGTCTGGCGCAGATGCGGTGGCTGGAACCGAGACTTCAGCGTGGGCGATATGACGCAGCGCATCAGAGACGATGCGCGCCTTAGCTGACAGTTGGAGCTCGGCTGAGACATGCTGCCACTGGCAGCCCCCACAGTCACCGAAATACGCGCACGGTGCTTCCGTGCGGTCGGGTGAGGGACATACCACCGAGATGATTCGTGCGTCGGCTCGCCGGTCGTGCTCGGCAGTGATCTCAATCTCCACCTGGTCGCCCGGGCATCCACCGCGGACGAATACCACTCGGCCATCGTCGAGGTGCGCGACGCCATCGCCTCCATAGGCGAGTGATTCGATGGTGACCAGCATGTGTGTTCCTTCCTCGGCAACGGGAAGATAGTACTGTATCGGCATTACACACGATGTGAGAGTGAAGCCTGCGCGTCCCTACGCCGATACTGTGATAAGTGACATAAGCGAGGGCCGGGACATCGGGGTCCTCGGTTCTGAACAGGAGGTCAGGCGCTATGGCGTCAAAGAAGGTCTTCATCGTGCATGAGGATCAATCGGTTGTTGATGAGCTGCGTGCATCGTTGGCATCCCGCGCAGCGGGTATCGAGGTCGTGAGCAGCCTCTCTGGGCCACAGGTGCCAACTGCCATCTCGGCGCAGCGCCCAGATGTGATCGTGGTCGATGCTGACCTGCCTGAGACCGATGGCTACCTGCTCACCCATCAGCTGAAGCAGCAGGCCCAGATTGCGGAGGTCCCTGTCATCATCATCGCCGCAGACCCTGATGAGGCTTCGGCGCTACGAGCAAGGCAGGCCGGTGCTGCCGCGTATCTGCCCTCGGCAGGGGCCGTAGAAGCCGTCTGCGACAGGATCCTCGCGTTCGCCGGCTCAGCCGAGCGGACGGATGAGCCGAGGAACGTGGCACAAAGCGCAGACATGGGCGCATCTGCGACGCAATCCCAGGGCATGGCGGCGCACAGCGTCCAGGAAGTGCCTCCGGTAACCGAGCAGTTCGATACCGGGTACCTGCAGCCCGTGGAGACGGCGGATCACATCTCAGAAGTCGCTGGATCGGCCGAGATCTCCGTTCTTGGTGAGCCCCCTGCGCCAGGCAGGAGCAATCTGCACATCGACGACCTGCTACACCTGCTGATCGAGCGTGATGGCAGCGACCTGCATCTCACCGTGGGAAGCCCCCCGGGGTTGAGACTGCGCGGCGAGATCGTACCGCTTGAGGACACGCCTCCGTTGCAGCCGCGCGATACGATGGAGATGATCTTCAACATCCTCTCAGAAGAGCAGCGCAGGCGTTTTGAGACCGAGCTCGAGCTTGACTTCGCGTACAGCATGCCGGGCGTCTCGCGTTTTCGTGCCAACGTCTTCCAGCAACGCAACTCGATGGGCGCGGTGTTCCGGGCGATTCCCGTAGCGGTACCCACCATCGAGGAGCTCGGCCTTCCGAAAGTGTGTCGCACCCTTGCTGACCGCCCTCGCGGACTGGTGCTTGTGACCGGTCCGACCGGGTCGGGCAAGTCCACGACGCTTGCTGCGATGATCGACCACATCAACGAGACGCGGCCTATGCACATCGTCACACTCGAAGACCCCATCGAGTTCGTACATAGGAACAAGAAGGCGTACGTCAACCAGCGCGAGATCGGATCAGACACGCACTCCTTCTCGGCGGCGCTCAAACGAGTGCTGCGACAGGATCCCGACGTCATCCTCGTGGGTGAGATGCGCGACCTTGAGACGATCGCAGCGGCGATCACCGCGGCCGAGACAGGCCATCTTGTGCTTGCCACACTCCACACTACCGGCGGTCCTGCTACGGTTGACCGCATCATCGACGTCTTCCCGCCGCACCAGCAGCAGCAGGTGCGTATGCAGCTCTCGACCACGCTCGAAGGCGTCATGTCACAGGTGCTGATGCGTTCGACGGATGGCAGAACCCGTGTGATGGCCATGGAGATCATGCTCGGCATCCCCGCCATCTCCAACCTCATACGGGAGGGTAAGACTCACCAGATGCCTACCATCATCCAAGGTGGTGCGTCGCAAGGAATGCAGACACTCGACCAAAGCCTCAAGAACCTGCTTCTCGGTGGTCGAATCACCTTCGATGAGGCCATCAGCAAGGCACAGAATCCCGTCGACCTCGCACAGATGGTGGGCCGCAGGCTCTGACGATTGGCTCTTGAAGGGTACATACACCGCGTGAGTGCAGGCGCGGAAAGGACGCGTGGATGGACAAGGTACGTGTTCGTTGGGCAGGAAAGCGGCAGCTGATCGGATGGGATGAGGCGGGTCATGGTGTCGTCATGGACTCGTCGCGGGAGTATGGTGGCGAAGCAACAGGCGTGAGGCCGCTGGAGGTTATCCTGTATGGCCTTGCCGGCTGCATGACCATGGATGTCATCTCCATCCTGGAGAAGAAGCGACAGGATGTGAGAGGAATCGAGGTTGTTGTCGAAGGCGAGCAGCGCACCGACGAGTATCCGCGCATCTACACGAAGATTCAGCTGCACTTCAGCATCACAGGGTATGGCGTGGCAGAGGAAGCGGTACGTCGCTCAATCGAGCTTTCCGAGGAGAAGTACTGCTCAGTCTCGGGTATGTTCGGTCCGCAGACGAGTGTCGTGACCTCCTTTGAGGTTGTTGAGGATAGCACGCCTGGAACCGTGTCGAGATAGGGCAAGATCGCCGATGTCAGACGCGGTACTGCTACCCGTTTACA
>JAVEVF010000096.1:0-7013 GCA_034005175.1 Coriobacteriia bacterium
AAGCGAAGGTCCACGCCGGGACTCGGGGATCAGCCCACCCTCGTTGTGCTGCTTGTGATTTGTTGATGGCGATGGCGAACACTGAGCACGGAATATTCGCAGCACAATGGTCAAGAGTGTCTGCGTACAACTGAGATGCCCAGAGATTGCTGCGCCAGTATTTGAGTGAGTCAAGGGTCCAGCCAATAGTCGGCATTGATGACCAGACAGCCGACCACGAAGTAGTCAGTCGGGCTGATTCCAGCACAACCGGCATCACCAGATTCATCAAGATAGGCAAGATACATTGAATTGACCCACAGCTAAACTAGATGCTTGTCTCCAACATACGGATGTATTTACAAATTACAATACATCGCGTTGCCTCACAAAAAATGTACTCGAAACCGATTCGATGCCTCACAAAAGAAGGTACTCGAACCGGCCCCTCGCCGGATCGACCGGCGAAGGGCTCCAGGATGCCGCTTTCGATGGCCGAGAAGAAGGCGATCACACGTGAGATGAGGCGTCGTTACAAGAAGGCGTCCAAGACGGACAAGGCCGTGATGCTCGACGAGCTCACGGCCCTCACGGGTTGGACGAGGAGCTATGCGTCGCGTGCGCTGAGGCGTGAGAGACCGAAACGAAGCGGGCCTGAGACCCGCGGGCGCAAGAAGACCTACACGCCTGAGGTGATGGTCCCGCTTCGCAAGGTGTGGGCGAGCCTGGACTTCGCATGCGGGAAACGGGTCGCGTCCGGCATGGACGACATCCTCGACGCGCTCGTGCGCGCAGGCGAGCTGTCCTGTGGGCCTTCTGTGGTCGACATGCTTCGCATCATGTCCGCCGCCACGATCGACCGTCTGCTCGCACCGGACCGGGCCAAGACCACGCTCAAGGGCCGCGCGACCACCAAGCCCGGCACGCTGTTGAAATCCCAGATCCAGATCAGGACCGGCACCGGGTGGGACGACGCGGTCCCCGGCTTCATCGAGATCGACCTGGTGGCGCACTGCGGGGACTCGACACGGGGCGAGTACTGCAACACGCTCGATGCCACCGACATCGCCACGGGGCGGACCGAGACCCGGTCCGTGCGCAACAAGGCCCAGGTCCACGTGTTCGCAGCGCTGGCAGACATCGTGGCCCACCTGCCGTTCCCGCTGCTCGGGATCGATTCTGATAACGGTTCGGAATTCATCAACGACGAGCTCTTCCGGTTCTGCCGCGACAACGGCGTGACCTTCACCAGAAGCCGTGCCTACCGGAAGAACGACGAATGTCACGTCGAGCAGAAGAACTGGTCGGTCGTGCGTCAGAACGTGGGCTACGCGCGCTTCGACACACCGGCGGAGCTCGGGGTCCTAAACGAGATCCACTCCCTTGTGCGCCTGCACACGAACTTCTTCATGCCGTCAGCCAAGCTCATCGCCAAGACCCGTGACGGCTCCAAGGTCACCAAGCGCTACGACAGACCCACGACGTCGTACCGGCGCGTGCTGGCGCGAGACGACGTGGACGAGGAGACCAAGACCGCGCTCGCCGCGCAGTTCGAGACGCTCAATCCGGCCGACCTGAGAAGGAGGATCGGCAGGCTCCAAGACAGGCTCTACAGGCTCAACGCCCGTAAGAACCCGAAGTGGAAAGAGGAGGTGGAGGCACCTGGCGTCGAGTACCTTTATTGTGAGGCGACGAACCGGTAGCTGGAGTACCTTTTATTCTGAGGCATCACGTACATCACTGTAGTCTTTGAAGCAACATCTTTGACAGGCCGAAGCGGCAGGCTCCGTTACGTAAGCTCGGGTACAGGCTCGACCGGCGCAACGATATCGACAGCGGAAGCTTCGACCGGCGCCTCCCCCGACTCCCGCTGTTCGCGTGCGATGATCGGCTGCATCGCCGCGACAGCGATCTCGATCATCGACTCGTCGGGCTCGCGGGTCGTCATCTTCTGAAGCTGCAGTCCCGGCCACAGGATGATTTTGACGACCGGGTTGTCCGAGTGGTTGCCCGCCCACTTGACCGTGATCTCATAGGCAATCCCGGCAACGAGCGGAATGAGTAGCAGCCTGGACGCGATCAGCATGCCGAGAATGGCGAACTGGTTGGTCCAGCCCAACTGCGCGGCGATCGCCTTCACCGGGACCAGCGAGAACACCAGGATCGCGATGACCATCACCATGAGCAGGAACGACGTCCCGCAGCGCATGTGCTTGGTGCTGAAGTTCTGGATCGTGGGCGCGTCGAGCGGCAGGCCGTGCTCGTAGGCGTGGATCGTCTTGTGCTCGGCGCCGTGATAGGCGAAGACCCGCTGGATGTCCTGCATGCGGCTGATAGCCCAGATGTAGATGAAGAACGCGGCAACGCGCAAGATACCGTCGACGATGTTCCAGATGAACGGATGCTCGGTAGCCGATACGGCGAAGTTCGTGAGCACGGCAGGCAACACGATGAACAGTACGATCGCGAGGCCGGCGCCCCCCAGGAGCGCCATGCCGATCTCCTTACCCGAGAGCTGCTCCTCTTCGGTCTCTCCGGCGAACGACGCCGAGATAGAGAATGCTTTGAGCGCGAGCGACAGCGTCTCGACCAGCGCGACCACGCCGCGGATGATGGGCTTGCGCATCCACTCGCTCTTTTTCGCACCCGAGGGCAGGTCGTGCTCCTCGGTGTGGATCGAGCCGTCGGGTGTCCTGACCGCGATCGCCCAGTTGAACTTGCCGCGCATCATGATGCCCTCGAGGACCGCCTGGCCCCCGATGTGGGTGTGTTTTATCGGGACGTCGATACGCTCGACAGCGATGTCGCTCACTTACTGGTCCTCCCGTTTGGGTGCACGCGGGTACGGTTCACCGCATGTCATCTTTCCTTCTCTGCACGGCCCGCGCCTGCATGACGCTCCCGCATCCATGAAGATGTAGGGCGCGGTGGGCTCTGCAAGTTCTAGCATCTTTAACGCCACTTCCCTTATCTCCCACTGCGCGCGCCTGCAGCAGCGCAGCTCGAAGAAGTGGAGCAGCTCGCGGATGTTCATGGTCACGACGATCTTGGTCTCGGTCGCGTTGGGGAGCAGGTAGCGCGCGTCCTCGGCAGCCACACCGGCCTCGATCAGATGTCGATAGGCTGCGAACGCGTCGCGGCAGGCTTGGGCGAACAGCTCCGAAGCCTCGGGATCGGCGGCGACGTCGGGAGGCACGATGAACTCGGGCTCCTCGGAAAACGAGACGTAGCGCTGCGACTGCTGGTTGTAGCTTGCGAGCCGGTGCCGAACGAGCTGGTGCGTCATCGCGCGCGACACCCCGTCGATCGCGAAGGTGTAGCTCGCGTGCTCGAGCGTCGAGGTATGGCCACTCGTGATGATCGTCTTGAGCACGCGGCGAATCGCGTCGTCACTCATCGTCTCCAACAACTCCGACGCGCCCACGGGCGCGTAACACAGCCGAGCTGCCGCGGCCACGGCACGCTCGGGATCCGGAGTGTGGTAGAGCAGACGGACGTCCATGCGAGTCCTCGCAGGTAGTGTCGGACACGGCGGGCAGGCGCCCGCGCAACGGCGTTCATTCTAGCACTGACGTGCGGCGGCTGACGGTGCGTTGACACGCTGACACAATGGCGAGTTTTCGGTTATACTATTGGTATGAAAACAGCGATTTCCATACCCGACGATCTCTTCGGCGAGGCAGATGCGCTTGCGCAAAAGCTCAACAAGTCGCGCAGTGAGGTCTACAGCCAGGCGGTGCGCGAGTACCTCGCCCGGCATGCCGACGACCGGATCACTGAAGCGCTCGATGCGCTGTACGCAGCCGAAGAGCCCTCGAACGAGTTCGCAAGCCGCGCGGCTCGCTCCATCTTGGAGGACAGCGAGTGGTGATCGCACAGGGTGAGATATGGTGGGCCGATCTCGGCGAGCCTATGGGCTCTGAACCGGGTTTTCGGCGGCCGGTGCTCGTCGTGCAATCCGATGCGTTCAACCGCTCCCACATCGCCACGATCGTCTGTGTCCCGCTCACAAGCAACCTTCGACTCGCAGATGCACCGGGCAACGTCGTGTTGGACTCTGCGATCACCGGACTGCCCAAGGACTCCGTCGCCAACGTGTCCCAGATCGTGACGCTGGACCGCTCGGCGTTGACCGAGCGCGTGGGTGCCGTCCCCGAGACCAAGCTCGATCTGGTGCTCTTTGGCATCGATGTGCTGCTGGGACGCTAGGGCGAAACTTTGTAACTACCGGAAACGAAGAAAACCGCCACATGGGCGGCTTTCTCGTGTTGCGAGCTAAGCAACGCCTACTCGGCGCTCTCCTCGGCAGGAGCTTCCTCGGCCACGGGGGCCTCTGCAGCCTCCTCGGTGGCAGGAGCCTCCTCGTTGGCGGCAGCAGCCTGAGCAGCCTCAGCTTTGGCCTGCTTGCGAGCAGCCTTGGCCTCGAACGTGGCAGCCTTGGCGGCTTTCTCGGCCTCCTTGGCCTCGCGAGCCTGCTTCGCGGCGATGGCGGCCTCCTCGGCAGCCTTGCGGCGAGCTTCCTTCTCGGCAGCCTCCTTCTCGAGCACGGCGTTGGCGGCCGAGCCGAACTTGTCCGAGAAGCGCTGGACGCGTCCACCGGTGTCGACGAACTTCTGCTGACCGGTGAAGAACGGGTGGCACTGGTTGCACAGTTCGATGTGTAGCTCGCCACCCGAGGTGGAGTTGGTCGTAAAACGGTTCCCGCACGAGCAGACGACGGTCGTCTCCACGTAGTCGGGGTGGATACCTGGCTTCACTTGGAAACACCTCCGAATAGCGGCTTGGTTTCCGACCAAGCCTTCAGGACAGCCCGAGGATGATAACACGGTGAGGATGACGACGCCATTTTGTTGATCTCTGATGGAAGCATCCCAAACTGAGACATCAGGCCGCCTCTGCGAACCGTGATCCCCAATGATCGTCCCATGTGTCGTTGTAGCGCAGCATCCTGAGTTTGACCATGCCTTGTGCTCCTGGCCGAAGCCAGCTCATGCCTCTGAGCTTGAAGCGCCTGGAGATCACGACATCGACGGCCTTTTCCACGCATCCTGAGCCGAACAGGTCGGTCCGGGTGTAGTTGGCGATGCCGGCCGCGTTGTTCCGCAGGTAGGTGAGCAGGGACCTCCACGCCTCCTCGCGCTCAGGCGAGGGGCGAGCCGCCCGGAGCACGGCGAGCGCGCCTTTCGGGTCGCCCGCCAGACACGCCGCGACCGCCTCCTCGCGCACAGGCAGATCACACTCGTCGGGATAGACCCGCCTGATGCGGTGTTTGAGATGGTAGAGGTCGAGCACGTAGACCGCATCGGGGAAGACGTCTTTGGCCATCGTCCTGATCCAGCCCGCCCCGTCCCCGATCAGGATCGTACGTCCACACGCGAGCATGCCGGCCTCCATCGCGAGCACGCTCATGCGCCTCCCGAACGTGGTCGAGTCCTCGATGCCGGCATAGACCGCACGGTCGACAAGCTCGACACGGTCTTTCGACACGCTGGCCTTGGCCCCGTAGACCACGCCGACCTTGGCCTCGAAATCGCCTTTCGTGCCCCGGTCGGGGACGAACCCGCCGTCCACGGCGATCACGAGCGTGTCCTTGTGGCCGCGCTCCACCTTCTGCTCCGGGCAGACCCCGTGTGAGTAGAGCGCCCCGGTGGCGGCCTCGATCGCCTCGTCGATATACGGAGCCTCGGCTTTCGCCCGCCGCTGCAGGCTGCCGTGCGAGATCTCGCCCCCGGTCAGGCGGGAGAGCGTCTTTGAGGAGCGCTCGTAGCCGAGCATCGATGCCAGGTACAGGCCGCGCTCCACGAGCGCGAGGGAGTGGCGGCCGCGCGGAAGCACTCCATCGAGCGGCCGGGTGAAGTGGCCGCAGGCGCACGAGAAGGTGCGCACCGCGACCCTGGTCTCGCCGCACAGAAACCCGATGGTGCGCTTGGAGGTCTTCACGACCTTGAGCTGAGCACCGCACACAGGGCAGTCCCTGGAGCCCAACAGCTCGGACTCGAGTTGCGCGAAGACCTGTGGGATCGCCGTGAGCTGCGCCACTCGGACAGCCTCGTCGAGGCCACGGTCGGCGAGCGCGGCGGTCGGTGCACCGATCTCGAACTCCACGACACCCAGATCGACTCGGACTATCATCAGGGTGGACTCCTTTCTTCAGTCGGTTGTGGTGACTTCACTGAAGAAGGAGTCCGCCTGTTTGGTCAATGTCCGAGTTTGGGATGCTTCCCTCCTTCGCGGGTGCCCTTTCATTTCACCTCTGCACTGCTATACTGTCACGGCTCGTAACTACGCATGCCCGTGGACTTCGGCGCGAAGGTGCCACCGAGAGGTGGTCGCAGCCGGGGGGTGAACCGGGCAGAGGAACAACCGAAAGGAAGGCATCGCCATGCCCGTAGTCACCATGAAAAGCCTGCTCGAGGCCGGTGTCCACTTCGGCCACCAGACGCGCCGGTGGAACCCGAAGATGAAGCCCTACATCTTCACCGAGCGCAACGGCATCTACATCCTCGACCTTCAACGCACGTTGCGGGAACTCGAGCACTCGTACAAGTTCGCACGTGCCGTGGGCACCCGTAACCAGCAGATCCTGTTCGTGGGCACCAAGAAGCAGGCCCAGGAACCCATCGCTACCGAGGCCACCCGCGCCGGTCAGCCATACGTGACCAACCGTTGGCTCGGAGGCATGCTCACCAACTTCGTCACGATGCGCGGTCGTGTGGCTCGCATGGTGGAACTTGAGACCATGGAAGAAGACGGTCGCATGGCTGCGCTCCCCAAAAAGGAGCAGATCCTGCTGCGTAAGGAGCTTGCGAAGCTACAAGCCAACCTGAATGGAGTGCGGGACATGCGGGATCTGCCGGCGGCGGTGTTCGTCGTCGACACAAAGCGTGAAGATATCGCGATCAAGGAGGCGCGCCGCCTTCGTATCCCGATCATCGGCCTCGTAGACACCAACGCCGATCCGGATGAGGTCGACTACCTGATCCCGGCCAACGATGACGCGATCCGCTCGGTGGGTCTGATGTGTCGCGTCATGG
>JAVEVF010000097.1:0-6989 GCA_034005175.1 Coriobacteriia bacterium
GCATCGTGAAGCAAGCAGGAACGCCAGGGCGCGTGACCAACGTCTACCGCGTGCTGGTCACTGAGGGGATAGAAGGTGCGCGCACGCTCACGGCAAAACATGTGGTGACCGAGCCGGTTGATGAGATCGTGCTGGTGGGGACGAAGCGCTCGGGCGCTCCGCAGGTGGTCTCTCGAGCACGCACTGCAGATCCCGCTCCCGCATCCGGCACCGGCACGAAGCTTAAGGTGACTGCGACGGGCTACTCGTCTCAGGAGCCAGGTGTGGGTACGCGCACGGCGACCGGGGCTGCTGCGACGCGCGGAGTCATCGCAGTCGACCCCTCCGTCATCCCGCTCGGCACTCGTGTCTACATCCCCGGATATGGTACTGCCGTCGCAGCAGATACTGGTGGCGCGATCTTGGGCGCGCGCATCGATCTGTGTTTCGATACGCGAGGCGAGGCTCTTGTCTGGGGGCGTCGTACGGTGACCGTCACGATTCTTCCCTGATCTCGGAGAGGCCCGTGGCTCACTCTCGGCTCGCTAATCCGAGCGCCACATTCGCGGTGCTCAACAACCACGGCATCTATACGCGCAAAGCGCTCGGGCAACACTTCCTCATAGACGACAACGTCGTCGGCAGAATCCTCGCGCTTGCGGGGCTTTCCGGAGATGAGCCGGTGCTTGAGGTCGGCCCGGGTATCGGCACGCTTACTGTGGCACTGTGCGATGCTGCTGCGTGGGTGGTGAGCGTCGAACGGGACGCCCGGCTGCTGCCAGTGTTGCAGCAGACGAGTGGCGGATGCGAGAACCTCACGCTCGTCCACGCCGACGCCGTGGATGTATCACCCACACAGCTCAGCACTCCGCTCGGTCCGCCCGTCGCATTGGTGGCGAATCTGCCTTACGCGGTGGCCGCGACCGTGGTCTTGCGCAGTTTCGAGGTACTGCCTTCGTTGCGGGTGGCAGTGGTGATGGTGCAATCCGAAGTCGCCGACCGCATGACGGCCGTGCCGGGTACCAAAGAGTATGGCGCCTACACGGTCAAGCTCAATCTGCTTGCACGCGCGGCTGGCCGTTTCTCCGTTGCCCGTGGTTGCTTCCTTCCGCCGCCCCGTGTTGACTCGGCGGTCCTTCGTCTCGAGCGTGTGCAGGAGGTCGCTCCCTCCGAGTACGTGCGGGCTGCGATGAGCATGGCTGACGCTTCCTTCGCCCAGCGACGCAAGAAGCTTAGGAACTCGGTGATGAATGCGCTTAGACCCGATTCGGTGCTGCTCGATGCTGTCCTTGCCGAAGCCTGTATCGACGGCGACCGACGTGGCGAGACTCTGACTGTTCAGGAGTTTCTGCGGCTGGGAGAAGCGGCCCTGAGACATGGCCTTCTACCTTGAGTTTTGCGACTCCTTGCGCTACACTGTCTGTTTGGCGGACAAGGAGGCTAGAGTATGGATGTAGCACGTCAGACTGAGGTCGTCGGCCGGATACGGACCGATCTTGAGAGCCTGACGGGGACCCGGATGCGCCTGAGAGCGAACATGGGCCGGTCTAAGATACTCGAGCGTGAAGGCATCCTCGAACAGACGCACCCGAGCTTGTTCGTGGTGCGGGTGGAAGAGAAGCGCGATCGCACGGCACGCGTCTCGTACACCTATGTAGACGTTCTCACCGGAACAGTCGAACTCAGCCACTGTGAGAGCGGGGAGAACCTCCTCCCGTGGCTGAACTAGCCCCGCTGCACGATGTTCGAGATAATGGCGCGGAGCCGCTGGTGCTCCGCGCTTTTCTTCTGAAACGAAGTATCTGTGTGCCCTGAGCAGCCCATCGTGGTTCGCGCTCCCGCAAAGGTGAACCTATACCTTGCGGTAGGAGCGGCACGACCCGATGGCTACCACGACGTCGATACGGTCCTGCAAGCGCTTTCGCTTGCTGATGATGTCCTCGTCACGCCAGCCGAGACGCTCTCAGTCACAACCCATCCCGACATCGGACTTGCAGCCCAGGACAATCTCGCCTACCGCGCTGCTGAGGAGCTGGCCGCGGCCGCAGGGCGCAGCTCTGATGTAGACATCCGCATCAGGAAGCGTATTCCCGCACAGGCCGGGCTGGGTGGGGCCAGCGCCGATGCAGCTGCCGTGCTGGTAGCGCTTGCTCATCTGTGGGGCCTAGAGCCCCGAGAAACATCTCTGCTGCTTAAAGAGGTGGCAGCTGCTCTCGGCGCAGACGTTCCCTTCTTTCTCGGATCAGGGACGGCACTTCTCACAGGTCGTGGCGACGAGATCGTGCGAACGTTGCCCACGCCGCAGCTCCACCTTGCGCTTGTGAAGGTCTCCAAACCGGTATCCACCTCACAGGCATATGCAGAGTTCGACAAGATGGTAACGAGTACGGTGCCTGGCCCCGAGGCGATGGTGCGCGCTTGTGAAGGAGGGGACCCACGCGAGGTGGCAGCTGCGCTGCACAATAACCTCACTCCGGCTGCGGCGAAACTGGTACCAGAGGTCGCCGACGCGCTAGCATTCCTGTCAGAGACTCCTGGCATACTAGGCGCGATGCTCGCGGGCAGCGGGTCAGCTGTGTTTGCAGTGTGCGCCAGCGCCGAGGTCTCTCGCACGACGGTGGCAGGTGCACGTGCTCGCGGATGGTGGGCAGCAAGCGCCTCGACCGTGCCCGAAGGTGTTCGCCTGATGGAAGGTGGGTGAGACAGTGGTCGATGCCGTGGTGCTCGCAGGCGGCGACGGCGTAGTGCTCGACCCTGCCTGTCGATTCAAGGGGTTGCTCCCTATCGCAGGCAAGCCGATGGTGGAGTGGGTGCTTGATGCCCTCAACGCTGCCGAGATGGTGAGCGAGGTTGCCGTGGTGGTGCCGACCGCTGAGAACCTCGGACCATGGGCGGACCGCGCCGCCAAGATCGTGGTTTCCGACCGCCCGTTCATCGACAACATGCTTGCGGGGCTGAGTGCGTTTCGCAGTGACAAGCCAGTGTTGCTCGTGACCGGCGACATCCCCGCCCTTACTCCAGCAGCTGTCGATGATTTCGTTCGCAGGAGCCTCTCTACAGGCGCTCACGCGACCTATCCGCTTATCCGCGAAGCCGACATGCTCGAACAGTTCCCCGGTAGCGACCGCACGTTTGTCAGGCTTGCCGATGGCAAGGTGACGGGCGGGAACATGATGCTTGTCGATCCGGTGCTGGTCGAGCGCAACCGTGAGATCGGCGGGAAGGTCTTTGCCACGCGCAAGAACCCGGTCGCGATGGCGCGCGTGATCGGCATGAGGTTCGTTGTGCGGCTGCTGCTCGGGCGGCTCACCGTTGCAGAGGTCGAGGAGAAGCTTGGAGAACTTATTGGCGGACGCGGAGCTGCGGTATATACAAGTGAGGCGTCTATTGGAGCCGATGTGGACAAGCCTGTTGATGTCATCGTTGCAGAGCGCATCTTGTTCCTGCGTTCTGCGGGAAGGAACTCGGGTTTCAGAGCAGAATAGGAATGAATGTGAGGTCAGATGTGCCCGGTGGGGGGCGGACATGGGGCCTGTTCCGAGATGCAAGCGGCTGCAAGACCGGGGGGATACAGATGAACATCACGAATGTGACGCTACGGCCCGTGTCCATGAATAAGGTGTGCGCGATCGCGAGCATCGTCATCGACGATTCGTTCGTCGTACACGACCTTCGCGTGGTCAACGGCGACAAAGGACTGTTCGTCGCAATGCCTTCGCGCAAGCTCCCCAACGGTGAGTTTCGCGATATCTGCCATCCCATCAATGCCGACTCGCGTGAGCAGCTGCAGGATGCTGTTCTCGCGCAGTTCGATGCAGACGGTGGCACAGAGGTCTTCATCGGCGGTGGAGAAACACCCCAGGTGGAGTGAGCGAGCCTGACGCTCTCCCTCCTCGATTTGACCGACCGCGCAGCCCTTCCCTACACTTCGGTGTGCTCTGGGGCGTAGCCAAGCGGCAAGGCAGCGGACTTTGGATCCGCCACTCGTAGGTTCGAATCCTACCGCCCCAGCCATCAGACATCCGGTTCGGGCGCCAACCGCTGACCCTGACCTTTGGAGGGCAAATATGGGCGCGACCGCACTCATCCTCGCTGCCGGTGAGGGCACTCGCATGAGATCCGATCTACCAAAGGTGGCCCACACCGTTCTGGGCACCCCGATGGTCATCTACGTGGCTGAGGCGGCCCGCGCCGCAGGATGCCATCGCGTCGTGGCCGTCACGGGACATGGCGCCGAGATGGTGGAGGGCTTGCTTGACGACGTCAGGTGCGTCCGCCAGGATCGCCAGCTGGGTACCGGACATGCCGTCATGTGCGCACGCGACGCTGTGGAAGCGCAGGGTTCGCTTGTGGTTCTGTCAGGCGACTGTCCGCTCATGCGTCCTGAAACCATCGCAGCACTCATCTCAGCTCAGCAGGAATCCAGCGCTGCGCTTGCGATACTCACTGCGCGTGTGGATGACCCGACGGGTTACGGGCGCATCATCCGCGAGGGTGCAGGCACGATCTCGGCCATCGTGGAGCAGAAGGATTGCACGCCCGAGCAGTGTGCGATCAGCGAGGTCAACACAGGTACGTATTGCTTCGATGCGGCTGCGCTGTTCGAGCACCTAGACCGATTGAGCACCGATAACGCACAGGGCGAGTTCTACCTGACCGACATGGTCTCGATCTTCGTGGCCGAGGGCTTGGCTGTCCACGCGGTTCTCACCGACGACGCCGCCCAGACCATGGGCGTGAACTCACGCGTGCAGCTTGCCGAGGCCACGAGAGTGATGCAGGAGCGCATCAACACCCAACACATGCTTAAGGGTGTGACGATGACCGACCCGAGCCTGGTGTGGATCGGCCCGAAAGTCGAGATCGGCAGGGACACCGAGGTCTTGCCGATGACGTTTCTCATGGGCGAGACGAAGATCGGTTCGCGCACCGTCCTCGGGCCGAACACGCGCGTGACAGACTCGCTGATAGGTGATGACGCGGTGGTGGACGCCTCTGTGGTCGTGAAAGCCGAGATCAGGTCTGGGGCCAATGTGGGTCCGGTCGCATACCTGCGTCCCGGCGCCATTCTGGAGCCCAGAGCGAAGGCGGGAACATGCGTTGAGATAAAGAACTCCACCATCGGGCAAGACTCGAAGGTGCCTCATCTGTCCTACATCGGCGATGCTCTGATAGGCTCCGGCGTGAATGTGGGAGCAGGGACGATAACATGCAACTATGACGGGTCGGCCAAGCATGCGACTGTGATCGAGGATGGGGCGTTCATCGGCTCTGATACCATGCTGGTGGCCCCCGTCACCATCGGTGCAGGGGCGATGACCGCTGCCGCGAGCGCGATTGCGCACGATGTGGCACCGGGCTCGCTCGCGATAGAGCGCAGCGAACAACGTGAGATTGCAGGATGGGTAGCCCGGCGCAGGGAAGCGCACGCGAAGTCCGCAAAGCAAGTGAGACGATCGGAAGGCGAGCGATGAGCGACAATGGCAGACGCATGATGGTCTTCAGCGGCACGTCAAACCGCGAGCTCGCCGAGGATGTCGCTCGGCATCTAGGCATTGAGCTAGGCAACGTGAAGATCTCGAAGTTCGCCAACGGGGAGATCTACGTTCGATACCTCGAGAGCGTACGGGGCTCCGATGTCTTTCTCATTCAATCCTCATGCGACCCTGTCAACGAGTCCATCATGGAGATGCTCATCATGGCCGATGCTGCCAAGCGCGCCTCGGCACGCAGCATCACAGCCGTGGTCAGCCACTACGGTTACGCGCGCCAAGACAAGAAGTCGGCAGCTCGCGAACCCATCACTGCCAAGCTCATCGCGGATCTCATGACTGTGGCAGGCATCGATAAGGTGATTGCGATGGATCTCCACCAGGGCCAGATTCAGGGCTTCTTCGACCGGCCGGTCAACCACCTCACTGCGCTGCCAATACTTGCAGACTACTTTGAGAACCTTAATCTGGAGGATCTCTGCATCGTCTCTCCTGATGTCGGTCGAGTGAAAGTCGCTAAGAAGTTCGCCGATATGTGCGGAGCGAGCCTTGCGATCATGCATAAGGGTCGCCCCGAGCACAATGTGGCTGAGATCACGCATGTCATCGGCGAGGTGGCAGAGAAGACATGCATCGTCATCGACGACATGATCGACACCGCAGGATCGGTGACTGAGGGTGCCAAGAGCCTCGTGCAGAAGGGTGCGAAACAGGTCTATGTCGCTGCGACACACGCCATCTTCTCGCCGCCGGCGTACGAACGCATCGACTCCTCGCCCATCACCGAGGTGGTCGTCACCAACACGCTTCCCGTGCCCGCAGACAAGCGTGGTGGCAAGATTCGCGTTTTGAGCGTGGCTCCGCTTTTCGCACGCGCTATCCAAAACGTGTACAACAACGAGTCAGTATCTGAGTTGTTCGATCCCGACTTCCAGCTCTGATCGCCTCGTGCCGATAGACGGCATGCGGCACCTGAAAGGAGATCGCACCATATGACGGAATCAACCACCATCATCGCGCGCCAGAGGGAGATCATCGGCAAGGCGAATCGTAGGCTCGCCGAGGCGAACGAGATTCCTGCCGTACTGTACGGCCCAGGGCGAGAGCCCGCCCCGCTTGCTCTTGATCGCCATGAATTCGAGCTCATGATGTCACATCAGGTCGGGGGCTCTCTGGTTGTCTCACTCTCAGTCGAGGGGGAGAACAAGCCGGTGAACGCTGTCATCCGCGAGATTCAGCGCAGCCCCGTGAAGGGCAACATCTTGCACGTCGACTTCCTGACGATTCGCATGGACCAAAAGCTTGCGGCGACGCTGCCGTTCCATTTCGTGGGCGAATCACCAGGCGTGAAGGCAGGCGGAGTGCTCATGCACACCATGCGCGAAGTCATGGTCGAGGCACTTCCCGCTGAGCTGCCAGAGTCGCTCGAGGTCGACATCTCGGGACTCGAGCTCGGCCACTCCATCACGGTCGCCGACCTCGTGGCACCTGCGGGCGTTGAGATCACCGATGACCCCG
>JAVEVF010000098.1:0-6837 GCA_034005175.1 Coriobacteriia bacterium
TCTGCGGAGGACCGCTGGCACGAGCGCACTGTGGAGGTCATCGACCCGGAACAGTCCGCCAACCCCGATGGCACCCAACCCGTCGAATGGGAGGGCGACTTCATCATGATCGGCGGTGAACAGGTGCGCCTGCCCTAGTGAGGGATGGCTAACAAGCGCTTCCAGCTGACGCGCAGGAGTCGTCGACTAGACTGAGAAGTAGGTGGCGCGCAGCTGAAGCGCATCAACGTTAGACCGACAGGAGGGAATGCGGGGTGCATGCGTACCGGCTCAGCATCGCGCTCTTGATCGTGATTCTGGCGCTCGGCACGACCGCGTGCGCTACGAAGTCCAAGGCGCAACAGGTCTATGATCGCGCAGCTCCTGTCACCGGTCAGCCCATGTACGATGATTCTGGCGACGCCATCTCGGGCACCGTGATGGGCGACATCCTTCCTGGCGTCCAAGCCGTGGGAGGCATTCTCCCGGAAAGGGGTCCGTCTGATTTCGTATCGGACACACGCGAGGTGAGGACCCTTTACTTCTCTGATGGCAGCAGCATCAGGCTCGAGAGTGCTGCGGGTGACGACGGCATCTTTCGTCTTGTGGACTCCTCTGTCTACAACCCGTAATTGTGCGGTCTAACCAGCGCATCAAGCTGACGCGACACACGCTTGGGCGCTTCGCGATATCCTGGTGGCGCGCAGCTTATGCGCCTCAACGTTAGGTGTGACGGAGTCGCCCGTCCGTGACTAGGGTCGCAGGCCCGGTGCCGGGTCGGGTTCTAAGGCTAAGGTGCCGGGTTCCGATCCGCTCGCCAAAGGCCGTGCAGCGAGTCGCGCGCGAGATTGCGACCAGGTTGTCATACTCGGCGGCTCGCCGCGCCTGAGCGCAGCTTCGCCGCGAAGGCTGCAACCGCGTGCGTCCGCACACCTAACAAGCGCATCGAGCAGGCGCGCACGAGGTAGAATCGACCTGAAGGCGCACGGCGCGCAGCTCATGCGCCACAACGTTAGATGCACAGGGGGACGGTCATGCGGCGGACGTGGAGACTTGTAGCCTCGTGCATTGTGCTGATCCTCGCAGTGCCGGCGGCGGCCTACGCGAACGCGGGCGTTCCGATGCTTGGGGTCGTCTGGCCAGGCATGGGGGTCGCGCTGATTCCGGTGATCCTGCTGGAGACGTACTTGGTTCTCCGCGCCTTGGGTCTTCCCGCCCGACGCGTCGCCGTGGTTGTGGGCGTGGCGAACGTCGCCTCCACGTTGGTGGGCATCCCGCTGACATGGGCCGCACTCGTGGGAGTGCAGGCGGTCGTCCCGGGCGGGGGCGGGGCAGGTCCTGACATCGGGACGATCGCTGGCAAGCTCTTCGCGGTCACCGTGCAGGCACCATGGCTCATCCCATACGACGCCGACCTGCACTGGATGATTCCGACCGCCGCGCTCGTGCTGCTGGTGCCCTTCTTCTTCGCCTCGTGGTGTGTCGAGTACCTGACGGCTCGTCTCATGCTCCGAGACGTCGGGGTGTCAGCGCTCAGCGGAGCCGTATTCCGCGCGAACCTCGTGAGCTATGCCTTGCTCGGACTCGTCGTGATCGTGATCCTCGCGGTCTCGCTGATCCGAGGGTCTGGCATCTAACAAGCGCATCAACCTGACGCGCACCCATCTTCGGCTATCCTGAAGCCGCATGACGCGCAGGTTATGCGCCACAACGTTAGATTGACCGGAGATCATGGCTGACCAAGTGCTCAGGTTCTCGGTGGGGGCCGCAGACGGCAATCGCGCGGCCTCCTGGCGGGTGTGGTCTCCTTCTGGCCGTGGCAAGAGCGACGTGTACTTGGCGTGTCGGTCTCTGGGGGGCGCGCTGAAGACCAGCCTTCACGAGTCCGGAAGCTGGCACGTTGGCTTCATTCGCGACTATGTCGAAGCGAACCTGGATGAGGCTGATCCCAAGTACGCAGATCCTTATCTTCAGCGTTGGCCACGTCCAGCGGAGATCGCGCCAGGGGTCACGCTTGCCTACCGCATTCTGGTCATGTCTTCCGCGGTCACGGGGTCAGGCAGCAACGTCGGGAATACGCCGATGTCGTGGATTCCTGCTCCGCCGGCAGGCATGGCGGTTGAGATTACTGTTCTGCTTACCACGGCTGAAGCAACTGGCAGGTCTTGGCCGGGTCGGGATTCGATGGGAACGGAACTCGTCGGCAGCTATCTGCTCGACAATGGTGAGACTGTCTGGGTCGTTCACCGGGCAATCGATGCACCGGCAATCGATCTTCCGGCAACTGGAAGAACCGCATTCTTCAACGGCAAGTGCGCTGACGATTTGAATGGCCCGGATGTGCGTGCCCTAGTGTTCGGTGACGCAGCTGATGGGTCCAGAGGTTTTGTGGATTGCGCTGTTCGCGGCCCGTCGGCGGCAATCTAACAAGCGCATCAACCTGACGCGCACCTGTCTTCGGCTATCCTGCAAGTGAAATGGCGCGCAGGTTATGCGCCACACGTTAGACGTATCCCCCGCAACTCTATTTCGGGTGCTATAATCAGCACCGAGATATGGGTGCTATCGGGAGGAAGACATGCGCAGCGCGGTGAAGTTCTCAGAAGACGTCGTTCCGCTCGGGGAGCTCAAGGTCAATCCCGGCCGGGTGGTGCGTCAGATCGATGAGACCGGACGGCCGGTGTTGCTCACCAGCCACGGGCGCGGCGTCGCGGTCGTCCAGGCGCTCTCTGAGTACGAGGCCGCCCAAGAGGAGCGCGACTTCATGCGCGCAGTCGTCGTCGGTCTCTCTGACATCGAGGCCGGCAGGACGGTGTCGCTGGCAGATGTCAAGAAACGCTTCGGCCTCTGATGGCTGTGCGGCGATGTGAGGTCGAGTTCGCGCGCTCGGCGCAAGACGATCTGGACGACATCGTGGCCTGGTACACGTCGCAGCAAGTCCCCGAGGTCGGCCTGAGGCTTGTCGGCGACATCATCGAGCGCGTCGAACAACTCGAGACCTTCCCTGAGTCCGGGCGAGTTGTGCCCGAGTTCGACCTGCCGTGGCTGCGAGAACTGGAGCTGGCACCTTTCCGCATCGTCTACCGCCATGACGATCCCGATACCGTGAGTGTGGTTCGTGTCCGGCGCAGTCAACGCCTGATGGGTCCGGACATCGCTGGAAACGTCTAACAAGCGCATCCAGCCGATGGCGCGAGGTAGACTTCCCTGTGAGCGCTTGGCCACGGCTGATGCGCAGCAACGTTAGGCAGAGTGCGTGACGTCCCAGTTGGGAGGCTGGCTTGTTGCAGGCAGACGATACCGGGTCCAACAGCGCCAAGTCTGGGCTGGGATTGTTGGCCGCAGAGTACGTCGGCCTGCTGGCACTCGCCCTGCCCGCAATCGGATACGCCTCTGCGTATCGCTACAAGCTTGGACAAGCGCTCGAAATGGGCATCCCTCCAGAGTTCGTCTCGCTGACCCTCCGTGATGCGGTCGTCGGCTGTTTGGGTGTGGCCGTGGCCCTCGCGGTCCTGACTGTGGTTGAAAACGGCGTCCAGGATTTCCTGGAGATTAGTCTGCCCAAGGATGTCGGACGCGAAATCGCAAGAGTCGCAGTCCCCGTATTCGGCACGCTCCTGGTCGTTCTCATGTCGAGGGAGTTCGCGGGGTACTGGTTCTGGGTGTTTCTCACGTTGTCTGTATTCGCCGTGCTGCAACTCGGTCTGCCTCTCCTAACGCAGCGGCACGTGAAGGGGTATGCGGCCAAACTGAAGGCGCAGCGCAAGGTCACATCTTCCAGCGACCTGACGCCACTTAGTCGGTTTCTAAGCACGCGCCGGAGCTGGGTTGTCGGCCTCTCGATTGTGTACCTTGTGCTGTTCATTTCTTCTCCGGCTGGCGCCTGGAGTGCCCGCGTGCGGACTACTTTTGGGACAATCAGTGGGCAGCCCACACGAGTGATTGTGGGTGAGTACGAGCAGCTACTGTTGACGTTGGAGTTGGATCGTGACGCCAAGTCTGCCGGTCAGCCGCTTCTTCTTCTGAGGCCTGAGGATGTGAGCACGGGTGTCACCTTTGAGAAGCTCGGCATGCTGAGCTATGAGCGGCCGGAGTAATGTCAGTCACCTGCCTAACCAGCGCATCCAGCAGACGCGGCAAGCGATAGACTGAAAGCAGGGGATGGGCGCGCAGCTCATGCGCCACAACGTTCGATGGAGCTTGTCGGTGGCCACATGGAGGTTGCCGCTGCACCACAGTGCTGTGGAGATGGGCCAATGGTTCGGGTTCACACGGAAGGGGATCAGCATGGGGTTGGTCAACTGTCTTGAGTGCGGTCAGCCAGTGTCGGATCTTGTCGAGACTTGTCCGCACTGTGGCTCTCCTGAGCCCACGAGGGATGCGCAACTGAAGCGCATACGGGCTCAGAGTGCACTGATGATGCAAGAGCGGGACCGCGAGATTGAGGAGATGCAGTCCGCGATCCGGGGCAACGCAGAGTACATGTCGATGACAGAGCCCGAGCTGACCAAGGCCCTGGTGGAAATGTCGCTCCAGGCGGATCCGCCCCGGTTCACCTGGGCGGCCTTCAAGGAGCTTGCCACGCTCCTACAGGAGCGGTTCCCCGACAACGAGACTGCCGCTGAAGCGAAAGCCCATGGCATGGCCGACTTTGGAGCAAGGCGTCGCCTTGACGGCGATGAAGTTGCCTACTTGACTCAGAAATCGCTGGACCGTCTATATGGCGTGAGTATGCAGCCGTTCTACATTGCACGAGATCTACACGGTGGACCTGGAGGTAACAGCAGCAACGTCTCGAAGCTCGAGTACTTGGATCTCAAGGAATTCTCCTTGAGAGACTGGGGCGATGGCGGTCTGATACCGTCCGCTACTGACTTCTGGCTGGGCATCACCTCAGACAGTGACGCCATCTACTGCCGGGAGGGCAAGGCGTCCGAGGTACTTCGCTTCTTCGAGGACTACGACAAGCTTGTTGCTGATGACCAGAGGGCAATCCCGGTTGACCGCCAGGCAATTCAGTCCCTGAACGAAGCACTATTCTCCCAGGGCGGACACGCTCAGATTCGTGCCACCGCGCGTAGCGGGCGTGGGACTACTTCGCCTGTGACAGTTGCGGCACGACCATCATCCTGAAGGGCAACTATGTCTGCCTATGCGGGAACGATGATGACTCCACGCCGTGGGTGATGCACTTGGGCGACATCGGTGACGTGGAGGTCAACGAGGAGTCAACGACAGAGACTCAATCGCTCGACTTGCCATACTTCGTTCCGTCCTCGAGGCCCGTGAAGGCCCCGAGCTATGCGAAGTCGGCACTGGTGGGGGGAATCCTTGCCGGGCCGGTGGGCGCAATGGTCGGCGCGGGCTACGCGGCTGATCGCTCGGGGCGCTCATCGCTCGAACTTGGCACTGAGACGTTCACCTTCGATACAACCACGACAGACTCTGAGGTGACCGTTCGCAACCGCTACCTTGAAGGAGCTGATCTCAAATTCCATTTTGAGGAACGGTACGACAGCCTGAAGCTGCTCTGCGAGGAAGGATATCCAGGGTTCCTGCGGATGCTCCAAGAGAGAATCCCGCGCGCGCAGACGCTACGAACCGTGCAGTTCGCATGGGTCATTAAGCATGGGTCGCTTGACGGGTTCTCCCTCGAATCCGATGAGGTGATCGGGGCAGTCACAGAGCTCGATCCCGATTGGGGCTCTGAGATTGCCCAGGTACGAGAAAGGCGTGCTGCTGAGACTGCGGTCGCGGCAGAGCGAGCTGCACAGATTGAGCACAAGCGGGCCAGCATCAGCACATTGAGGCAGGAAGCGAGCTCGCTTTCCAGTGAATGCGCGCAGCTTGGCATGGCTATGTTTGGTGCGAAGGCGGACAGAAAGAAGAGCCTCAAGGCCCGTATTGAACAGACTGCCGTTGAGATATCTCGCCTCGAAGGCGAGATTGCCGCGTTGGGCGGCTAGTGACAGTGCCATGCGATCAGAAGCCAATGGATCACGTAGCACTTCGGGACGCAGTCGAGTCTGTGCTTGGTGACGAAGAGGACGCGCGCTCCGCAGGATGGCCCGATCGGCGTCGGCTCGACTGGGTCACTGAGGCGGATCTTGTCGCGCGTCTGCGGTCAGCACTGGTAGCGGGCGGAGTCCCGTCGCACGATTTGCGTGTGAATGCTCAGGGCAGAGTGTGTGCGGGTGGAACCAACTTCGACATCGAGTTCGGATACCCGCCCACGGCTGCGATTGAAGTAGTCTATGGCTACTCTGCGGGTAGTCGTGTTCCGGCCGCAGCAATCAATGGCGATGTCGCATGGCTCCTGTCCGCTCCTGGACGCCATACGATTCTGTTCCTGCCCGGGATGGAGCCGGGATACTCAGTTCAGAACAACCCCCGGCCGTTTGACTTGGACGGCAACTACTTCGACCCGCCGTCAGAGCGGGTGTTGATATGCGAAGCCATCCAGGTGGCCAAGCTATCACCTGAGGCTCACCAGCTTCTTGATGGGATTGTCGTCGAGGTTCCGTGCCCGGCGCGCGGGAAGTCAAGGCGATGGAGCGTTGAACCGACACCCCGCGGGTTGGCAACGCATGCGGGTGGGATACAGACTCAGGTTTCGGTGGTGGGCTTGCGGACACGGCACATGTGGGCGGTTCTATGGAGCAACAGCTCATAGCCTGCCCATCGAACAATGAGATCCACCCGACTCGCTTCGCTCGCGGGTTATCTCAAACACGTTAGCCATACCGGGGGCACGAAGCAGCATGACTTCTTGGCGGACGCTCGACTCACGACTCAAGGTGATCGCAATCGCACTCGTGCCGTTTGCGTTGGTAGCGGCTGTCTGGGTCGGCCCGCAGC
>JAVEVF010000099.1:0-6712 GCA_034005175.1 Coriobacteriia bacterium
GCGCACTGCTTCGTCTTAACGATCGGGGCGTATGCCAGGACTGCCACAACAAGTAGTCGGACGATGTGAAGGAGCCTGCGACCCGCAGGCTCTCGGGAAGGGCCGGGCTATGTCCGGCCCTTCCCCTTCTGTTCCCCGAACCGCTGACCGCGGGTTCAACCTCGCAACCATCGCCGCGGCGTGGCTCCTGCTGGCAGCCGCGTCTGCCGCACACTTCGTGTTTGAGACCGCGGTCGCGCCCTCAGTGGAGGATCGGGGTCTGGTGCTCGCGGTGGCGTTGGCCTCAACACTCCTCTTGCTTGTCGCGGGGGGCTGGCCGCGCTTGACTGATCTTCGGTCGCTCGGCATTCGCCACGCTGCGTATGCGCTTCTTGCAGGCATGCTGGGTCTTGCTGTTGCACCGGCCCTCGTGACCGCTAATCGTTACTCGGATGCGCCGGCCGGCGCGGTTGTGGCGTTTTGGACGCTCGCGGCGTGGGGGTTGCTGCTTGTAGCCGTCTCGGCATGGAAGGCGCGGCGATCTTTGCGCGTGGCGGGTGCTCTTGTATCGTTGGTGGGCTGCATGGGTATTCTCGGCAGCTGGGAGCGTCCGAGCTCCTTCTCGCTGTTGGTGCGTTTCCCCCGCGAGGAGATAGCGTTCATGATCGCAGGTGTGGCATGGGCGGCGTTCGCATTCGTGACTGGCAGCCTTGCGCGCGAGCATGGTGCTCGTGCTGTGTACGCCCTTGCGGGCGCAGGCGGGCTCGTGGGCGCTCTCGCATGGGGAATCACTGCCACAGGGTGGGATCTTGCGGCGCTTCTGCCCCCAGCCAGTGTGTTGCCTGCGGCGCTCACCGCGGGGATCATGGCGGTCACGACGGCACACCTTGTCCGAAAGGCCGGCGCGCACCTACCAGGGGCCGCGATGTTGGCGGGACCGGCGCTCATCACGACCTTGCTCGTCGTGGAGGAGGCGACCGGCACGTTCGGCCCGCGTCCTGTCATCCTCACAGAGGCATGGTGGGGCGCGGCGGTGGCTATCGCAGGCATCGCAGTTGTGCTGACTGGATCACGCCTGCCAGCGGGCCAGCCCCCTCCGCACTCGGTCCTTAGCGTCGTGGGGACAGGTCTCGCCATCGGTTCGGCGGGTGTCGCGCTCTGTGCGCTCGCGCTGCCCGGCGTAGCGGTGGTGGTGCGCGGGACCACAGCGGCGGGTGCGACCTTCACGGCCGACTTCACACTCTCGGCATTTCGCACGGTGGGAGGGTGGCTTGCGCTCGCGGCATGCGCGCTTGCGCTGGCTGCGTGGCGGGAGCTTCCCGGACGCGTGACAGCCGCTGTGGCGCTTGCAGCAGGCGTCATCGTGTCTGCCGCCCACCGCACGCTTGCGTTCACGCCCCTGCACACCTGGATGCCATGGATTCCTGCCGAGGTGCAGCACGATTACGGGACTGAGTATGCATCCATCGTGTTCTCCGAGGTTTCGACCACCGCGCAGGTCGTGGGGATTATCGGTGCATGTCTTGCTCTGGGTGCGTTGTTGGTTTGGCGTTCGCTATCCAACAGGAGTGCGAACACCGTGTCGAACAACAACGCAGGGGGTAGTGGTTGATGAAACGCGTACTTACCGCACTGGTTCTCATCGTGCTTGGCGTGACTCTTGTAGCGCTTCCCGGCTGCAAGAAGCAGATGGTCACCGTAAAGACCGGTGAGATAGTGCTGTGCACGTACGGCGAGACTGTCTCCGATACCACCGAAGAGCTCGATGTTCCCGCTGGTGAGGTCGGTAAACACGGTGTGACCACCAAGATCGTCACGTGTGATCTCCACCAGAAGCTCGAAGCACTGTATGAAGCTGGCGAGAAAGCACTCGCAGAGGGTGACGAGAAAGCTGCCGAGCGCGCGTTTGCGGAGATAGCCGAGGCGGATTCCACTTTTCGTGACGCGGCGGCGAAGCTTGCCGCCCTGAAGGGCGGCAAGGGCGACGAAGGCTCGAAGGGCAGCTCGCCGGGCGCAGGTGCGGGGGAGTCAGGGGGCACTTCACCGGGCCAGGGCCAGGGATCGACGACGCCTTCTACTCCTGGCGAGGACTCTGGACCAGTCGGCCCGATAGCCAACCTCACGAACTACATCCCCGACCGGCTTCCTGGCTTCGTGGGACAGCGCGTCTTTTCCGACCCCTTCGTTCTCTTCCGCGACTACCTGCCCGAATCGCGGGGTAGGATGGTGCAGATGGCAGTCGAGGTCGAGCAGTTCAAGGACAACGCCGCGGCGCGGCACAACGTCGATATCCGCGTGCGCGCACGCTACGACTCGAACGGTCAGAACATCAAGATCGGCTCACTTGAGGGTTATTTCGGCACTCGGCAGAACTTCGCGGGGCTAGCGTTTACCGAAGGTCCGGTGTTTGTGCTGATGGAGGTGTACACGACCTCCTCGAACCCGGCGGAGCACAGAGACGCCATGGTGGCTGCTGCAAAGGTGATGGCAGGTCAGTGATGTCGTGAGCGGACAGGACCAAGCAAGTGCGCCCGATGGGGATATCGCCCCGCTGCCTGCATATCGACGAAGACGCCGCGCGCTCGTCGTGGCCGTTGTCTTCGTGTGGTTCATCGGCGCTCTTGGCGCAGCTGCCGATCTTCATCGGATGTTTGGAGACCCTGCGGTCCCGACGGTAGATCTACGCGGCCGACCGAGCGCCCCTGCTTTCGCCTTCAACGTCACCGGCACAAAGGACGAACCCCTTCGCCGCCCGGTCTCGGTGGCGCTGACTGACGATCGCGTGTATGTGAGCGATTCGCTTGCCGGGCATGTCGCGGTCTTTCGCCATGACGGTACGCTCGCGGATACGGTGGGCGATGACCGTCTTCAGGTGCCGACCTATCTATCGGTGAGCGCTGACGGCGAGAGGCTGTTCGTGTCGGACCGTGCGCTTGCCACAGTGCTCGCGTTCAACACCGCAGACGGCTCCTTCGTCGAGACCGTCACGCCTACGGTGGCGGTGTCCGCGGAGTCTACGACAGCAGCCTCGGCAGAAGAGACACTGGCGGCTCTTCCATGGGCGCCCATCGCCGTTGAGGCCGCTGACGACGGCACGCTCATCGTCTCTGACGTGCTCGACACCCATCGCATATTGCGCCTCGACGCAGCCGGCACTCTGATTAGAGAGACACCCGACCATGTCACGCCACCCGATCTGGTGCTTGACTTCCCCAACGCGGTGAAGTCCATCGGAGAGCGGGTGTGGGTCTCAGACAGCAACAGCAGGCGTCTTCTTGAGTTCGGCGCCGACGGCGCGCTCGTGCGGTCACTTCCGCTCGGCCGGCTTATCCGCGGGTTTGACGTGGTTCTTGCCGAGGAGGGCGGCCCCGTGTACTTTGCGCTTGTCGACGCATTCTCTCACGAGGTGGTGCTCATCTCGGAAAGCGGGAGCGAGGTTGCGCGGTTCGGCGGCCCAGGGGCAGGCCCCGGGCAGTTCATGTTCCCCAACGATGTCGCGGTGAGAAACGCTGTCACCTGGGTCGTCGACACGGGTAATGCGCGCGTTTCCGTGTGGGAGTGGGGTGAAGCGGCGCGCAGAGCCGCTAATGCGGTGTGGCCCGGCGGCCCGAGCTGGCTCGGGCTCCTTTCCGCGACGCTGTTGGGTGCCCCGCTTGCCCTTCTGCTGTTGTTGCGGCCCGTCCGGGCTGCGATAAGCCCAGAAATCGTGCCCATTCTGTCGGTGTGGGGCTCAATCTCGCAGGGATGGGGTCGTGTACGGTTGCTTGTCCCGACCTCTGCAGGGGAGCCACCAGTGACCGAGAAACTACCACCCAAATAGGTGACCCCGGTCTCGTCGTCGGACGTGGCCTTCATCGCACAGATCTACTTGCTTGAGACCGAGCAAGCCGAGGTGCTTTCGATCGCGCTGAGAACACGGATGCTGGTGACCGAGGACGTCACTCTAGGCACGGTCGCGAGGGCCCGGGGCGTTGAGGTCTATGACGCAGCTGGCTTTGCCCGAGAGTTCGGCATGGCAGGAGCCGAGCGAACCGCTGTTGAAGAACATGGTGACAAGGCGTGAACTCCCGCCGGTGAGCGTGCGTGTTACCGGCGCAAACGCTATACTGAAGGATAGGGCTCCTGACCCGGTTACCGGCAACCACCGGGTATGAGGCGGAGCTTACGGGACGGAAGTGGCTGATGGTCGAGGGTCGAGTATCGCCCCTGCACGGGGGGCGGACCGGCGAGGGTGCGAGGGGTAGCAGGTGGGTCGCGCGCGGCGCGGTCCTCCTTGTCGCGCTGCTCGCACTTGTTCCCGCGATGGCGTACGGCGCCGAGATCCCGCCGCACGTGACTCCCGAGGACGGACCGGATGCGTGCGCTATGTGCCATCGTGCGCACACCGCAGCGGGTGTTGTGGAGCGCTCTGAGTACGACACGTGGGAGACAACCGGCTCGGCTCTCGTTCTTGCGCAGCCCTCAGATACCGGAGATGCCGCTTTGTGCCTCATGTGCCACGGCATCGACGCCCTCGGCTCGCAGATCGAGGTGCAAAGTGAGTTCTTGCGCCAATCGGCGCACTCGATGCTCCCCGAAGACGCACGGTACGAGGGCATCCCCGCCAAGCAGTGCAGCTCGTGCCATGATGCACATGGATCGGATCGTAGAAGTGACAACACGCCGTATCCTGGCCTATTGCGCGCAGCTGCCGAGGACGGGGATCGCTTCTACTCGGGCGATGAGTACTGTGTGACCTGCCACTTCGAAGCGCGTGAAGGCAACCGCTTCCAGGGTTTGTCGATTTACGAGCAGACCGCGCACGGCACCATGCCCAAACCTGCGTCCGGCACTCAGATAACCTGTTCGAACTGTCACGCCTCTCACGGCTCAGACATCGCGCCGCTTCTGTTGAGCAAGGTCTTGCCCCCCGCCGCCCCCACAACGGCCACGGTGGCTGCGAACGACCGCACGCAGTGCTATGCATGCCATATGGAAGCACAGGCCACGTGGCCTGGCGCTCCCGCGTACGATGATGATGCCACCGCCACTGTGCATGGGTCTTCCGAGGTCACATTCTCTGTGAGTGCCGAGTACGCCTCCGAGGAGGCCACACGGCTCGCGGGAGAGTGCCAGTCGTGCCACGACGCGATGGGTGCGGACCGAGGTGACGGCACGCCAGTCGCCAAACTCGGCGAGCTTGAGGGACGGGAGCAGTGTTACTCCTGCCACAACAAGGAGAACGCCGAGGACAAGGGCGTTGTGGACATGGCGTCATGGGGCGTGCGGCCGGAGGCCATCGCCGAGGAACCTGAGCTCATCGTCGCATGGGACCCCGAGAATCTCCCTGACGCGTATGGCGAGCTGCATGTCTACACCCGCGCATTCGGCGACGACGCACCGCCCTATGGACTTGAGGGCCCACGGCCATATGCGCCATCGGACGGTCGGACCGGAGCTATGGCATCGGGCAATATCGATGGCTTGACCGACGATGAGCTCGTGGTCGCAGACCCGGCTACCCCCGTGCTGAGAGTGTTCCGCTCCGATGCGCTTGCGGGGCTCTCGTACGTCTCTCATGCGGTCGCAGCGCCGGCGGCCCTCCTTGAAGTCGGCGATCTTCTGGCAGACTCCACAGGTCTTCCTGAGGTCGCGATGGTGAGCGTGGATGGTGGCAGCGGCGAGAGCTCTCTGCGCGTGTACCGCTGGCAGCCGGGCGGGGATGCTGGCACGCTCTTGCAGGTAGGCCCGGCGTATCCGGTGGGTTGGGATGCCACAGGGCTTGCCGCGGGTGACCTTGGTCTCGGCGCTAGCTCAACCGATCTGGTCGTCACCGCACGCTCGGCAGAGAGCACCAGCAGCCCGGATGCCGTATTCGTGCTCAGCCAGGTCTCGGCGGGCGATGAGGCGCTCGGCGTGAACTACTTTGACGAGCTTGTGCCAAATGGGACGCGCGGGCCCTCCATCGGCCCCGTCCTTGGAGGTGCGCCAGGCATCGTGGTGGCAAACTCGGGCGTGCTGCCACCTTCCATCTCCCTGTATTCGCCGGATGGTGTCTCGCACATCGAGTACCCGGTCTCCGCCGACACCGGCGGGTTTGCATGGGATACTGCCGTCGGGACGTTCATGCAAGACGACAAGACAGGCGTAGCAGTGGCCGTACGGAACGAGAGCGGCCCGAGCTCGGTATCGCTCCTCCCTGCGAGCGCGTCAGGTCTGGGTGACCCTGATGAGGTGTCGACTGGCACGCGGTACGCCACATCCTCCCTGGCGACGGGCTCTCTCACTGAGGACGGTCATTCTCAGATCGTGGTCGCCAACGCCGGTGTATTCTCGCGTGACGCAGGTCAGTCGGTCTCTCCGTCGACTCAGGTCATAGAGTGGACCGGAACGAAGTTCGAGGTCATTGAGACGCGCTGGGGTGGTGGAGCGGAGCTATCTGGGAACACCCCCGCGGTGTTGGTCGCCGATCTGGGTCCTGTGGGACGCAGCCGCCACCCGGCAAGCGCGATCGCACAAGCGCACGTTTCCACTGAGACGGCGGGCTTCGAGCGGCACGCTGAGTGCGTGGACTGCCACAACGTGCATGCCGCGACAGGCGAGACCACACCAGCGGCGCCCGCCGCGTACGGAGCTATCCGAGGCACATGGGGTGTGGATGTGATGGACTCCTACGCGCTCGTCGAGGGCATCGCAAACGAGTATGAGATGTGTTTCAAGTGCCATGGGAAAGCCGAGTAGATCGGAAGAGCGT
>JAVEVF010000007.1:0-31665 GCA_034005175.1 Coriobacteriia bacterium
TAAGCGCCTGAACCCTTCGCATGCATGCGGCGCTCGGGGATCACCTCCCTGTCAAAGTTCGCCATCTTCTCTTGAAACCACACGTCTTGCAGAAGCATCGGGCCACGCGGCCCAGCCGTGAGAGCGTCCTGGTTATTTGGCACAGGCGCTCCGAAGTTCGTAGTGAGTTTGTCGTGCTCATTGCCGCTCATGCGGTGTCCCCTCTCATCATGTTCATCGACGTCTTGTCCCGCCCGTGGCGGGGTTGATCCTGTGCGGTGCCCGCATGTCCCAAGTCGGTGATCTCGCGCTCGCACGAGCCGCAGATACCTCGGAATTGAACCTCCACCGATTCCACGGTGCCGACTTCGATCCGTCGCCGCTCTAAGCGGGCGAAGTCAAGCGGCGGGTCGATGACGTCGCGAATCCCTCCACATCGGGTGCAGATGAAGTGGTGATGGCGCGAGGTGTTGGCATCGAAACGCGCAGGGCCCGATACCGAGGTAACCCGCTCGATGAGGCCGAGATCGGCGAGGGTCGCGAGCGTACGGTAGACAGTGTCAAGCGAGATCGTTGGCATGCGCTTGCGGACTTCACGGTAGACGGTCTCGACATCCGGGTGTTCGTCGGTCCCCGCGATCTGCCGAACGACTTCAAGGCGCTGGTGGGTGGCACGCATGCCGTGGCCATGCAATGCCTTCACGAACTCGTTCACTCTGCGATCGTACTCCACCCGCGAAACTCTCATTCGAGCCTCCACATAAGAATGATTCGTACATAGTAACGCTACGCAACATGCTCTTCAAGCGCGGGGTTGCCACAGGGTTGCATCCAAAGGCCAGGGGTCACTCAGTGATCGCCCGTATCGCTCTCGGCGGCGCCTGATTCAAGCCCGGCGCGCTCGGCATGCTCAAGCTCCGGGTGCTCAGGTTCAATGGTCAGTGGGAATACCACTGGGAGCGACGAATGGCCGCGGCCTGACCCATAGCCTTGAGATGCTTCCCGCAAAACGCGCTACGCCGCAGCCTCGTCAGTCCGGCGAACCGTGGTCTCGTCTTCAGTGGGAAGAAGCGAGGACAGCACCATGGCGCCCAGCAGACCCACGGCGAACAGCGAACCCACGATGACGAAGAACGGCAATTGGATCTCAGGCCCCGAGTTCAGCACGGGATTGTCCGGATGGACGAAGTTGCGGGCGCCGAGTATGAGCGTCCAAAGGATCCCCGCCATCACGACATCAGCTATCGCCGAGAAGAGCCGTTTGTTGAACCCGAAGTCGACGGCGAGCACGATCCCAGCAGCCAGCATGACCCAGAACGTGGCCTGGAGGCGTGGCTCGGCGAGGTTCACGCTGTTCCACGCCAACCGTGAGGAGATCATCCCCAGGACCGTATTGACGATCCACCAGGGGACTGCGAGATAGCGAAAGGCCGCACCGACGCGGTAGACAGCGTCGCGACGCGTGACTAGATACGCGATCCCAGCAAGACCGGCGGCGGTGAAGGCCGCCATGTTCACCCATATGGACGCACCGTGGAAGGTCACGAGCCGCACAAGCGTGCCAAGCTGGAGGACCGGCGGCATCGTCCACGTGAAGTAGCCGATGACAGCCAGCAAGACGGCGATGGCGCCAAGCATGACGTTGCGGGCACTGGGCGTTAGGGTCATGGGCCGACTCCGTTCGAACGGTGTGACGGGGACACAAGACTTAATAGTTTACCAGGCGATGCGAGCCGAGGGTGCCCGAGTTCACGACTGCCGCACTCAGAGCATCCGAGAGGTGAGACGCGCCACCGAGTTGCGAAAACTCGCTAGGACACCTTCGCTGCTGAGCTCCTCGATCGTTACCTCCCTGCAGGACACTTCATCAATCTCGAACTGTGCCTCCACCTGACGCGTGATCTCCTCGTCGTAGATGAAGACCATGAGCTCGTCGTGAAGCGCGAACGAGCGCACATCGATGTTGGTGGTGCCAAGCGCGCAGAACTTCGAGTCGACCGCAAGAGCCTTGGCGTGGAAGAACCCCGCCGTGTACTGGTAGGCGCGCCCGCCGGCCGCCGCGAGTCTGGCAAGATACGTGCGTGCGGCCCAAAAGGGGATCTTCTTGTCAGGGATTCCCGTCATCATGAGACGCAGATCGACGCCACCGAGTGCTGCAGTGATCATGGCATCGAGAAACGACTGGTCAGGCACGAAGTACGGCGACTGTACACGCACCGAGAGATCGGCACTTGCCACCGCTTGCAGGAATGTCTGCTTCACGGCTTCCCACTCATCACCGATGCTTGAGTGCACGAGCTGAAGCATGACGGCCGAGGAAGGATCCTCGATCTCTTGGACGGGGAAGTAGCGCTCAGTCCACAGGTTGCCCATCTGGTTCACGAACCACCGTGCGACGAACAACCGTTGTAGCTCCGCGACGGCAGGCCCGACTATCCGCACATGCGTGTCGCGCCACACGTCGAAGCGTCTTCCCCCATCAATGTATTCCTGAGCCATATTCATGCCGCCGGTGTAGCCGATATGCCCGTCAATCACCGCGATCTTGAGATGGTTGCGGTAGTTGAGCTCGTTGAGTTTCGTGAGGTCTGCCTTGACCTGAGCTCCAGCACGCTCCAGGGCCTTCATCTCGCTCTTCGAGTACGTCACTGAGCCCACGAAGTCGTACATGATGCGCACCTCGACACCCTCCGCCACCTTCTTGCGCAGAGCCTCCGTTATGCGTGCCGTGAGCTCGTCTTTCCCCCAGATGAAATACTGGAGATGCACATGGTCGGTGGCTGCCTGGATGTCTGCAATGAGCCTGTCGAACTTCTCGGCACCCGAGTTGAGGATCTCCACACGCTCGGCGGGCATGGGAGGTCCGTCGCTCTGGCGCTCGATCATCGTGATGATCTTCGCTACGTCGGTGCCTTCGTACTTCGCACGCTGCTCGTTGGACCAGCGAAGATGAGCTGCATAGACTGCCGGCAGCACACGATGAGCTTCGGCTGCGTTGAGCGTATCCACTCGTTTGCGATACCGGCGCCACGGCCACATTCGCCCTGCGAAGAAGTACAGCGGGATACCGATTACCGGCAAGAACAGCAAGACAAGCAGCCATGCGAGGGTAGTGGAGGGGTCGCGATCCTCGTAGATGAGGACGACCACCACCACAAGCACATACAAGGCGCTTGCCGGAACGATCAGACTGCTGAGCATGGCGGCAGTCTACCCTAATCTGTGTGTTGAGGGGCTATGGCTGAACAAGCCCTGGCGGAATAGGCAGGGGGCGGATCTCGTCAAACGTGCCGATGACGCGCACAGCTTTCGCATGCCCCTGTGGCGGGTACGACTCTGCGATCGGCCCACTCACCCAGACATCCACGACATCGCGCACGTTCAGGTCGGAGAACGCGATCACGCCGCCGTTGCGATCAAAGAGCTCTGTCTGCTCGTCGATACCCGCTGCGATGGCATCAAGCTCATACATCTCGCCCAGCGAGTCATGGTACACGACAAGAATCACACCGCTTTGCGCCCTGTTGTTTGGAGTCACCTCCGTGACCACTCCCCTGATGGTAGGGTCTTCCTTTGGTGGCAGCGGCTTCACACATGCGGTCACAGCGAGCAGCACGACCGCTGATAACACAGCCCAGAGCGTATAGCGAGTGCGTGTCGACCGAAGCGTCATGTCCGGACTCCCTCCCTTGGTGCTCCGGGGTGCGATCAGAGGCAATCTCCGCGAGCCTCAAGCCGCTCCACCAGAATGACGTCGGCTGGCGCCAGTTGAAGACCTGTGATGTCGTCTGGTGTCGCCCACATGTGTGCGTCATGCATCCTCAATCGGAAGCTGGAGCGCCTCTCAACTTGCAATGCGACCATCTCAAATGAACCGTGATCATAATGGTATGCAGCGCGGACGAGCTCATCCCCCACTGCCGCCGTCATCATTGCATGCGCCGATGCCTGTCGGCCTGACGGGTGCTAGAGGTCGACCCACTCAACACGGCCGATCCTGCGCCGACCTTCTTTCTGATGCACTATGCGGAAGGATTGCGGGGCCTTCAACCCTATCAAGGCGAGCGGCACGGTCAGCACGTTGTTCAGAGGCCGCAGGTAGTTGACATACTTCTCGTAGGTGCCCACGGCGCTGTCGAAACCTCCCTCTATCTTCATGTCTTCAGTCACGGTGATGATTACTCCTACCTGCGTCTGAATCGCCTTTCGAACATGGTTCAGCTCGCTTGCCAAGACCGGTTTCAATAGATTCCAGGCAGCCGCTTCACCGTGATTGAAGGCCACCTCGACAGAGACCACACCCTTGGCGAAATCGAGCCGGAATCGACCCTTGTGGCCCTTGAGATAGTCTTCCTCGGCGAAGATGGGGCTCTCCCTGGCCCACCCCCGCGTCGTGAAACGCTCATGCAGCAGGCTGTTGATCACCGGCGACAAGCTCTTGCTCTCCTTGATGTTATCCCCAAAGGCCGAGGCAAGATCGTCATCGGTTACAGACTCAATCGCTTCTGTGATCTCGCCCCACAACGTGGCATAAGGCTCCTCCGCGTTGAAGAGCGTAAGCCCATGCCGATGCGAATGCGCCACGAACTCCATGTTTCCCCCTCCTGCCCGATGCGTGGGCGCCGCGTCACGGTCCCCGATGATGTCGGTACCCCAAACTAATGTTCGCTCTAGGGTTGATCTTACACTGTCACGGCGTTACAATCGACACGACCCATATGCGGTCGAGTCTTCACCGCCACGGCGCCGTGCCTGGACGCAGTGAGCCATGAAAGACCGGAAGGGGCGATTGACAGCATGAGCGTTGACGGAGTGCCTGTTACAGCCGTAGCGGGCCATCAGGTAGGCGATGTCGTAGAACTGTTCGCCGGGGTGGGCGGGTTCAGGCTCGGCCTCGAGGGCAAGCCGGACGGTTGGAGAATGCCCGAAGAGCAACCGGGCCGCTGGCGCGTAACATGGTCGAACCAGTGGGAGCCAAGCACGAAAGCGCAGCACGCTTCCGACTGCTATATGAGGCGGTTCTCTAGCGGCATCCACAGCAACCAAGACATCGCCGAAGTGGACCTCGAGGAGATACCACCGCATGACCTTCTCGTCGGAGGGTTTCCCTGCCAAGACTACTCGGTCGCCAAGCCGCTCAACCAGGCTCTCGGCATCCAGGGACAGAAGGGCGTCCTATGGTGGGAGATTCACAGGATTCTCGAGGACAAGCGTCCGCGCTTCGTGCTCCTCGAGAATGTCGATCGGCTCCTGAAGTCGCCAGGCAGACAACGTGGTCGTGACTTTGCCATCATTCTTGCCACCATGTCGGACCTCGGCTACCTGGTCGAATGGAGAGTGGTAAATGCAGCCGACTACGGCTTCCCGCAACGCCGGCGAAGGATCTTCATCGTCGGACGGCGGTTAGACCAGGACTTCGAGAAACCCGGTTTCGACGGATTCGAATGGATCACGAGTTGCGGGGTGCTCGCCCGTGCTATGCCTTGCACTTCGCCTAACGGCAGTACGCAGCACCCACCAGACCTGACCATAGAAGGCCTCCCCCACATCGTCTCGGCTGAGTTCGGCATCGGTCTAAAGACCAGCCCCTTTCTGAACGCAGGGGTGATGTTGAATCGCAAGGTCTGGACCCGGCGTGTGATTGCCAGGTCTCAGGGAGCGATGAGCCCGCTCAGCTCGGTCCTGCAATCGACCGATGAAGTCCCGGAGGAGTTCTTCATCGCAGCGGATCGGCTGGGAGATGAAGAGAGTCCCCAACCCGGCACCTGGAGATACCTGAAGTACGCCAAGAAGGAGGAGCGCGTACACAAGGCAAGCGGTGCAACATATCTCTATTCGGAGGGAGGGCTTCCATTCCCTGACCCGGTCGATCGGCCCTCGAGAACGATTCTCACTGGCGAAGGCGGGGTCGCTCCCTCACGGTTCAAGCACGTGATAAGAGCTGAGGATGGCAGATACCGCCGCCTCACGCCGCTTGAACTGGAGCTCCTGAACGGGTTTCCGCCCGGGTGGACGGAGGGCATGCCTGACACAAGACGAGCGTTCTGCATGGGCAACGCTCTGGTGGTAGGCGTGGTCCAGATGATCGGCGAGACTCTGGCCCACGACATGGTGGCACTTCAAGAGCCGACACCCGTCCGGTGACCCGCAGATGTCTCGACTCCCCCCGGTCCCCCCAGCGTCATCACCGGCTGTACGCAACACGATGCAGGCGAACAAGGGCAAGAACACCGGTCCCGAGCTCAAGCTGCGGAAGCTGCTCCGTAAGGCAGGTTACCCGGGATATCGAATCCACTGGAAAGCCGAGGGCAGCCGCGTGGATATCGCCTATCCTGGACGCAAGGTCGCTATCTTCGTCAACGGCTGCTTCTGGCACCGATGCCCTCGCTGCAACCCTTCCTTCCCCAAGTCCCACCGCGATTACTGGGTGGCGAAGTTCGAAGCTAACCGCGAACGCGATGCGCGGAAGCTATCCGAGCTCGAAGCATCGGGTTGGACCGTCGTGACCGCGTGGGAATGCGAGATCCGAGACGCTCCACATGACGCCATTCGACGAATCGTAGAAATCCTGGAGGTCTGATCCGGCCTGGCTGCATGCGCTGAGCAGGTTCGCCACAGCCACACTCCCATCTCCCTCACTTGACTCACGTCATGTTCTTGCGGCTTGCCAGCGTCTACGATCATCGCGGCCTTCGGGCCTTCGAGAGGAGATCCATGGAGCCCCAGACCGAGAACCCCGTGCCACGGGTGTTGGACACGTACGGCCTCGTATACGCGTTCACAGCCCTCTACTTCATCCCCGCGCTGTTCGCCATCGACCGTTGGGCCATCGAACCCTTCTCGCTGCCATATCTCATCTTGCTGGCAGGCCCCTTCTTCCTTGGCCCTGCCACGGTGTTTGCACTCGACTCCGACGACCCCCCACGCACCCTTGCCATCCGAGCAGCCATCCTCGCACCGCTCACCGCATTCACCGGCCTTACCGTGGTGTTCCTGACGATGATGCTCATCATCCCGCCATTGAGCTTGTTCGTGGTGCCTGAGAACTTCAGCGTACTAGCCATCCTCATGGCTGCCACAGTGGTGATACTTGCACTGCCAGTGGTGGTCTCGCTGATCAGCCGTGTGCGTGAAGGGTTCAGCGCGAAGAACCTCATCCAGATCGCAGTGCTTCTCGCTGCGCTAGGTGTGGTCGCCTGGATCGTCGTGATGACGTTCGATGCGAGCGACACGCTGGGAACTTTTCTCGGCGAAGATATCGTCGATCACTTCATGGGTGCATTCACCTGGTATCTGCCAGGTCTTGGACTGGCGGCTGGTGTGTGGCGCAGAACCGGCATCGTCTAGCCCCTCCGAGCACTTTGGGCCGAGCGAGAAACACCCCTGCATGGAGCTGTTCACCTGCTTCGACTCCTGGACCATACGGCTTGACCCCCCGAGTGTGATTCGTGCACCGTGAACGGGCATATAAACTGTTTGGACCGGCAGATTCAGTCGACAAAGGGGGTCCAGATGTCGGGCAAGATCTTTTACCGGGAACGCGCGAACATCGGCGAGGGCGAGCAAGCTCCGCGATTCGTCGTGGTGGCTGTCGGTGACATGAAGCTCAAGATACGTGCGAAGCATCTGCGCAAGGCAGAACTCGAGCAGATCGCCGAGTCGATGGGCGCCGAGCTCGTGGAGCTTACGGTGGAGGAGAAGGGCCACAAGCTCATCGACGACGATGCCATCGAAGAGCTCTAAACGAGACATGTCTCAGCCAGCGGCGTGCGAACTCGCGCGCCGCTGTCGTATGTACCGGCTCCGACCCGGAGGTGACCGATGCCGCTGATGCGCGACCGTGATGGCAAGCGCCTGCACGTCAAGAGCAAGCTCATGGGAGAGAGCCTGGTAAGCGAGAGCTTCCTCGGCAGCCTCGAACAGGTGCCCCAGCGACGCATGTTCCCCGACGTGAACGTCATGAAGATCGGCGGACAGTCGATCTGTGACCGGGGCAAGCGCGCGCTCCCCCAGCTTGCCGAGGAGATCGTTGCCAACAAGAGCGCGCACAAGATGCTCTTGCTGACCGGGGGCGGTACGCGCAGCCGCCACATCTATTCCATCGGCCTTGAGCTTGGCATGCCAACCGGTGTCATCGCTGCGTTCGGCAGCTCGGTCTCAAGACAGAACGCCCTGCTTCTGGCAACGCTGCTAGCCCCCGAGGGCGGGATCGAGATCGATCAGGATGCCATCGTCAAACTGCCCAACTACTTCGCGCAGGGATGCATTCCTGTCACACACGGCATGCCGCCATATGACTTCTTCGCCATCCCCCAGCGCGACAGTCGCATCCCCATCCACCGCACCGACGTGGGCACGATGCTCATGGCTGATCTCATCGGCGCGCGCAGCTGCATCTTCGTGAAGGACGAGCGCGGGCTGTACACCGATGATCCGAAGAAGGACCCCAGCGCCGAGTTCATCGCCGAGATCACCGTCTCGGAGCTCATCGAGCGAGGACTTGATGACATGATCATCGAGCGGCCTTGCCTCGATATACTCTCCAACAGTGAAGTCCTTGACCACGTGCAGATCGTCAACGGGCTGGAGCGTGGCGCGCTCACAGGCGCGCTTGCCGGCGAGCACACGGGCACCATCATCAGACAAGGGTAGTGGGCGCACAGCTGCAACAGTCCGAGGAGGGGATGTTGCCCCAGGTGGAGATTTCTCCGCACGAGCGATACCCCATCAAGTTCGGCCTTAACGAACTCGCCGGCTCCATGGGTGACTTCGGCACGTTGCTGCCGCTCGCCATCGGCTACATCGTGGTCTGCGGCCTTGATCCCGCCGGATTCCTCGTGATGATGGGGCTTGCCAACATCGTGAGCGGCCTCACCTACCGTCTCCCCATGCCCATAGAGCCCATGAAGGCGCTCGCCGTCATCGCCATCGCCCAGGCCTGGGCGCCTTCCATGGTGTATGCGTCAGGGTTTGGCATGGGCGTGGTGTGGTTCGTGCTGGCAGCAACCGGAGCCATCACCTGGATCGCACGCGAGACGCCCAAGCCCGTGGTGATGGGCATCCAGGTCACGCTCGGCGTCCTGATCTCCACCGAGGCCATCAAGCTAAGCTCTTCGTCGTGGCTGCTTGCAGCGGTAGGCGTCCTCATCGTCCTCGTTCTCAAAGACAACAAGTACGCACCTGCCGCTATCGTGCTGGTCGCGCTCGGAGTGGCCATCATGGCGTTCGAGGGCAGTCTCAGCGGTCTGGCTCGCCCTGCGTTTCGCCTGCCCGAGCTTGCGCATTTCACGCCGCGAGAGGTGTGGCAGACGTTCTTGCTCGGGGGGTTCGCGCAGGTCCCACTCACCGCCGCCAACGCCGTCATCGCCACCTCGGCACTCATCCCCACCTATTTTCCTGGCCGCAAGGTGAGCACGAAGAAGCTCGCCTTCAGTCACAGTGCCATGAACCTCATCACGCCGTGGTTCGGTGGCATGCCCATGTGCCACGGTGCAGGCGGACTGGTGGGGCAGTACTTCTACGGCGCGCGAACGGCGGGTGCCAACATCATCGAAGGTTCGCTTGAGATACTGCTGGGCTTGTTCCTTGCAAGCTCCATCGTGGGGCTCTTTGCGGCGTTTCCCAGCGCCATAGTGGGCGCCATGATGCTCTTGGTAGGCTTCGAGCTCATCAAGTTCGTGCGACACCTGAAGTCCGCCCGTGACCTCGCGGTGCTCGGGGTGACCGTGGCTGTAGCCCTGCTCACCAACATGGCGCTGGGATTTCTCGCGGGCTTCGCTGCGCACCGGCTCATCGTGCTCGTCATCGACAAGCGGTCCGGTGCGCGACAGGGCCGGTAGGTTCCTGGCAGCTGCCCTTTGCTACGCGATGAGCGCCTCTTCGAACTGGCTGTTGTACAGGTCGGCGTAGAACCCGCCTGCCGCAAGAAGGCCATCGTGCGTACCCGTCTCGATGATGCGCCCGTGATCCATGACGATGATGACGTCGGCATCACGAATGGTCGAGAGCCTGTGCGCGATGACGAAACTCGTGCGGCCCTTCATCAAGCGCGCCATCGCACGCTGGATGAGCACCTCGGTACGCGTATCCACCGAGCTGGTGGCCTCATCAAGAATGAGAATCTGCGGATCGCTCAGGAACGCACGCGCGATGGTGAGGAGCTGCTTCTCTCCCTGGCTCACCGTGGTGGCGTCGTTATCGACGAGCGTGTCGTAGCCCTCGGGCAACGTGCGTACGAAGTGGTCGACATGCGCTGCCTCGGCAGCCGCAACGACCTCCTGCTCGGTCGCGCCTTCCTTGCCGTACGCGATGTTCTCACGGACGCTTCCGGCAAACAGCCATGCGTCCTGCAACACCATCCCGAACAACGACCGCACATCCTCGCGCGTCATGTCGCGCGTGTTCACGCCATCGATAGTGATAGTGCCGCCGTCGATCTCGTAGAAGCGGAGCAAGAGGTTCACGAGCGTGGTCTTGCCCGCGCCCGTCGGGCCGACGATGGCCACAGTCTGCCCGGGCTGAACAACGAGACTGAGATCCTCGATGAGCGGTTCGTCTTCCTTGTACTGGAACGAGACATCTGCGAACTCCACACGACCAGCCGCGTGCTCGAGCAGTATCGGGGTTGCGGTATCGGGCTCCTGCTCGCGCTCGTCAAGAAGCTCGAAGACTCGCTCGGCCGAGGCGATAGCGGACTGCAGCACATTGGCGAGGCTCGCCAGCTGAGTGATGGGCCAGGTGAACTGCCTCTGGTACTGGATGAAGGCCTGCACATCGCCGAGGGTGATGGTGCCGCTAGCCACCCGCAAACCACCGATGACCGCGATGAAGACGTAGTTCACGTTGCCAAGGAAGTCCATCGAGGGCTGGATGATGCCCGAGATGAACTGGGCGCGAAACGATGCCTGATAGAGCTTCTCGTTCTCCGTGGCGAACACCCGCTCGGCCTCGGCCTGGCGCCCAAAAGCCTTCACGACCGCTCGGCCAGTGTGCACCTCCTCGACATGCCCGTTGAGCGCGCCAGTGTGTTCCCACTGTGCTGCGAAGTGCTTCTGAGAGCGCTTGGCGATCTGCATGGTGACGATCACGGATAGCGGTACGGTGAGCAGAGAGATCGATGCCAACAGGGGGCTGATGGCGAACATCATGATCAGCACGCCTGCAACGCGCAGCACCGACGTGGTGATCTGCGTGAGCGCTTGCTGAAGCGTCTGCGCGATGTTGTCGATGTCGTTGGTCACCCGCGAGAGGATGTCGCCGCGCGGGTGGTCGTCGAAGTACTTCAGAGGCAGGCGCGTGAGCTTGTCATCAACCTCGCCACGCAGCCGGTACACCATCCCTTGCGACACGCCTGCGGTGAGGTATTGCTGCAGCCATGCGAAGAACGATGACCCAAGGTAGATGAAGACAAGACCGATGAGAATACGTGCAAGCCCGTCGAAATCAACACCTTTACCTGGTGTGATGTTCATGGACGTAAGCATCTGAGCGAGCTTCGTCTCTCCGCGCGCTTCGAGACCTTGAATGACCTGGGCCTTGGTGACTCCCTCGGGCATCTGCGCTGAGACGACACCTTCAAAGAGCAGGTTCGTGGCGCGACCGAGGATGCGCGGGCCCACGGTGGAAAGCGTGACGCTCACTATGGCGAGCACGATGACGACGATGATGCGTGTGCGATATGGGCGCAGCAGGCCAAGGAGGCGCTTGAACGAGCCGCGGAAGTCCTTGGAGCGCGCGCCGCTTCCTATCATGCCGCGTGCGCCCATGCCATGCGCGCCACCCGGTCCTGGGCCACCAGCTGGTCCAGCGGCCCCCGGCCGGCCAGCGCCAGGGGCGCCGCCCGTTGCAGGCTTGGTGCTGTCGTTGTTGGTGGCCATCTACGCGATCTCCTCTTCGGTCATCTGCGAGAACACGATCTCGCGGTAGGTCTGCGATGTCTCCATGAGCTCGTCGTGTGTGCCCATGCCTGCGATTCGTCCTCGGTCAAGCACGACGATCCTATCGGCATGCATGATGCTGCTGACGCGCTGCGCCACCACGATCACGGTGGCGTCGTGCGTCTCTCCTTTGAGCGCGGCGCGCAAACGGCGGTCCGTAGCGAAGTCGAGAGCTGAGAAGCTGTCATCAAAGACGTAGATCTCGGGACGCTTCACAAGTGCGCGCGCGATGGCGATACGCTGCCGTTGGCCACCCGAGAGGTTGGTGCCACCCTGGGAGACGGGAGCGTCAAGGCCGCCAGGAAGCTCTGAGACGAAGTCTTCGGCTTGCGCGATGCGCAGTGCCTGCCACATCTCCTCGTCGGTAGCGTCTTCCTTGCCGTATCGCAAGTTGCTCGCGATGGTGCCGGAGAACAGGAAGGCGCGCTGCGGTATGAGCCCGATGCGCTCCCACAGCGTCTCCTGCGCCATCTCGCGCACATCCACCCCGTCCACGAGCAGCGCTCCGCCTGTGACATCATGGAAACGTGGCAGCAGGTTGACAAGCGTGGACTTGCCGCTTCCCGTCGACCCGATGATGGCGGTGGTCTCCCCGGGCCCCATCGAGATGTTGATGTCACACAAGACCGGGTCCTCGGCACCCGGGTACCGGAACTCGACATCACAGAACTCCACGTGCCCGCGAAGCCCGCTCGGAGTCTTGGGGCTCGCAGGGTCGACCACTCGCGGAACGGTGTCGAGCACCTCTCGGATACGGTTCGCCGAGACGGCGGCACGCGGGATCATCGTGAACATGAACGTTGCCATCATCACTGACATGAGGATCTGAACGATGTAGGTGAGAAACGCGGTGAGGTTGCCGATGGGCATCGCGCCGCTGGCGATACGATGGCCGCCGAACCACATGATGGCCACGGTCGAGAGGTTCATAACGCCGAGCAACGTCGGCCACATGAGCGCGAAGAGGCGAAACACGCGCGTGGCGGTGTCGGTGACATCGGCGTTCGCGCGCTCGAAACGCCGCGCCTCGAAGTCATCGCGCACGAAGGCACGGATGACACGCACGCCCGCGAGCTTCTCCCGCATCACCTGGTTGATGCGGTCTATTCTCACCTGCATGGACTTGAAGAGCGGGAGCATCCTTGCAGCGAGGATGCCGAGAAACACCACCATGAACGGCACGATGATGAGCAGCGTGGAGGAGAGAACGACGTCCTGCCGCACGGCCATGATGATTCCGCCTATGCCCATGAACGGTGCAAGGATGAACACGTTGAGCGTCATCAGCATCACCATCTGCATCTGGTGCACGTCGTTGGTGTTGCGCGTGATGAGCGATGCGGTGCTGAACTCGTTCACCTCGGCCTGTGAGAAGCTGCCGACACGGTGGAAGATGGCAGCACGCACATCACGCCCGAAGCCCATCGCGGACTTGGCTCCGAAGTAGATACCGGCGATGGCGGCAGAGCCCATCAGCAGCGTGACAAGCACCATGACGCCACCGGTGCTCCAGATTCGTGCGATGTCGCCCTTGGCCACACCCTCGTTGATGATCTTGGCGTTGAGCTCCGGTAGATACAGGCTCGACATGGCCTGCACGAACATGAGCACAAACGCGATTGCGATGCTGGTCTTGTATGGTGCGAGATACTCGCGCAACAGGCGGGTCACCCGTCGCTCCTCTCTGTAAGCGCACTCTGCATGTTGTCGGTGAGCGCGCCGAGCAGCCTCATGAGCTCCGCGCGATCCGACTCGGACATAGGCTCGACGGACTTCTCGGCGATGTCCGTGAACACGGTGTGCATGACGCTGTATCGCGCCTTGCCCTTCTCGGTGAGATAGATACGTATACGGCGTTGATCCTCGACGTCGGTGCGGCGCTCTATCGCACCAGCCCTCTCGAGCTTCTGCAGCATCACCGAGACGGTGGGGCGCGATACGCCGAGCTCCTCGGCGAGCTCGGCTTGTGTGATTCCCGGAGCATGCGAGATGGAGGCCACGCAGAACGCCTGACCGGGGTGAAGGCTGTGCTCGGCCATCTCGCGCATGAGCAGCTGGCGGTGGGCGAGCATCGCTTGGCGGAAGGCCGCGAATGTACGCATCGTAAGTGACACGTCACGGTTGGCCGCATGAGGGTACTGCATGGGCTCCTCGAAGATGACCTGCGCACCACGCGTTCCTAGCGGGGGCTCACAGCACAGGCGTGGTGATAGATAGCGTGCTAATCGTTAGCAGACTAGCGACAGGATACTGTGTTGTCAACGGGTAATGGGTATGCATGTCCTGAGCCCATAACCACCAGCGGGGAGGAACGGCACATGCCACGTATCCGCACGATCCTATATCCAACCGATGGCTCACCCACCGCAGAGGCAGCCGCCCGGTTCGCTGAGGACATCGCACGCCCGCAGGGTGCGAAGATCCTCGTGCTTGGTATCGTGCGCCGAGCGTTCGTGGGGAGCGTGGAAAACGAGAAGCTCACCCGCGCGGTCACGACATCTGTGCGAGAGATGGTTGAGGTGGAAGCAGCAAAGCTCAACCAGACCGGTGTTTCGGCCGAGCCGCTCATCGTTCTTGCCGACTCAGAGCATGCTGGCATACTTGATGTCGCCGCCGACCGCAACGTGGACATGATCGTGATGGGGACGCACGGCAGTTCAGCGCTGGCGCGCACCGTCTTGGGCTCGGTAGCTGACCGGGTTGTTCGTCACGCGGATGTCCCTATCCTGCTCGTCCCACCTGTCGAGGGATGAGAGGCGCTCCGATCCTGCCTTGCAGATGTCTGAAGAGCGGAAAGACATCCTATCCTGCGGAGCGCAGGGGCCCGAGCTCCTCGATGAGACTGCGCAGCGCCACCTGAACGCGAAGCGCGTGGACACGCCACTCGCTTTCCATGATGCGGACGATGCGGTACGCGCCTGTGCCGAGCGCCTCGGGACGATCATCCTCTCGCAAAGAACGGTCCCCTCGACGCCACGCCACGCCACCGCACTTGATGAACAGCGGCGTCTCAAGACCATCCACCATGAGATCCGCCCCGTGAACATTGCGCTGTTCCAGGACGGTCGGGTGACAGCCGAGGTCTTCAAGGAAGAGAAACACCTCCACCTCGAACCAGTTCTCAAACGGCCTTGGCAACAGCCGAGCATCGTTGTACGCGTTCTTCCCACGCGAGGTGGCAACCACGCGTACGAGATCATGCCAGTAAGCCTCTCGGCCAAGCCGGCGCGCTACCTCACAGATGCCCACAGGGTTCATAGAAGTCCACACCAGGCCGAGCTGTGCCAGGTGAAATGCAAGTTCTCGAGCATCGCGCCACGCGTGCGAACACGTGAACTCCAGTGTGCGGTCGACCGCAGGGGTTTGGGCGCCCCCACGCTCACAGGCGCTGTCAAGCGCGAGCAGCTCACTGATGGGTCTGCCTGTCAACCGTGACGCCTCGTCAAAGCTCACGATTCCCTCGATGTTCCACCCACTGAGCAAAGACAACGCGAGCCAGTCGCTGGCGGCCTGCGCGGCGGGACCCAACGCAGCACGCACCTCCATCTCAAACGGACCTGGCCCGATGTGTGGTAAGCCCCTCGCGCCATCAGACTGGCCGTGTGAAAGCTCCAAGCGGCTAGACGCGGAAAGAGCCTGGATACCCGCAGCGGTGATACGCCACCGGAAGCCAGGAAGGCACTCCAGCCATCCCCGCTCACGCAGCCTCTCGCGCGCAGCACGCACGCGTGCCCCGAACAGGTGCCTGCCGTCCGCGCTGCGCCCCGCAAGATCACCCGCAGTCAGTGAGAACCGCAATGCCAGCCGCTCCCACAGCTCACGCGTGGATCGCTCTTGCCCATCAGCAAGCTCCTCGAGAAGCGGCAGGGTGATCTCATCTATGGATGGTACGGCCACTGTGATTCTCCTCACACAACGATGCACCGATAGCATCGGCGTGTGAGATGTGGAGCTTGAACGTGCGCAGCTGGCCTACCTGGCACGCAGTGCCGTGACGATCCGGTCGATGATCTCATCGAGGACCGACCGCGTGGTGGCGAAGTTCAGCCGTGCGTATCCGCGGCCACGCTCGCCGAAGTCAGGCCCTGACGAGAGAGCGACGCGCGCATGCTCGAGCAGCCACGCGGCAGGGTTGTCGCCGAGACCGAGCTCCCGGAGGTCGAGCCAGGCCAGGTAGGTGGCCTCCGGAACCGCGAACCCCACCTCCGGGAGCTCGAATGCTAGCCGCCTGGCAAGGTGGTCACGCTGCGCTACGAGATGCTCGCGGGTGGCAGCCAGCCAGCCGTCACCCTTCGTCCAGGCGGCTAGCGTGGCCTCGGCGCCGGGTGAACCCACTGCGCCAAGGAGGTGGTCGGGCAAGGCGCCGAGGCCCTCGGCGACACGCGCGTCGCCCACGTGCGCGATGGCGCAGCGCAACCCCGCGACATTGAACGCCTTACTTGCCGCGCTCAGTGTGAGCGTGCGAGATGCCGCCTCCTCGCTCACAGCCGCAAACGGTCGGAACCGCGCGGGAGGATAGGTGAGGTCCGCCCAGATCTCGTCGCTCACGACAAGCAGGTCATGGCGTTCGGCGGTGTAAGCGATCGCAGCAAGCTCGTCATCGTCGAAGACGCGCCCCGTGGGATTGTGCGGATGGCACAGCAGTATGACACGCGTGCGCTCGTCGACCACCGAATCAAGCATCGTGCGATCAAGCCGCCATCCCGCAGCTCGGTCGAGCGGGCATTCGACGATGCGCCGACCGGTCTTGTCGACCGAGTTGAGGAAGGGTGGGTATACAGGCGTGAACACGACCACCCCATCACCTGGCTTGGTGGCAAGCCACAATGCCGTCTGTACGGCCTGCATCACATCGCAGAACAAGCGAAGACGCTCGATATCCGGGCGCCATCCAAAGAGCCGCGCCTGACGCTCTGCGAATACCTCGGGCAGCTTGTGCGCAGCATCGAAGTTGTAACCGAAATCCCCCCGATCCACGAGCGCACGAACCGCGTCAAGCACCGGTGGCGCTGGCGGGAGGTCCATGTCAGCGACCCACGCCGGGATCACTTCGGGTCCGTGCAGCGTCCACTTCATCGACGTAAGGGTGTGCAAGCGTTGCACATCGGCTGCGAAGGAGCCGTGTGAATCGCCGCCGGTATGGCCGTAATACGCTTTGTCCTCGCTCATAAGCCGATTGTAATGCACGGGAACGGCGCGTGGCGCGTGCAAAGCGTGCGGCGGGTAGCGTGCATGCAGCCCCCCGGAATGCGTCTCTCCAGCTCCTCTCCGCTACAATCGTGGCATGACTCGTCTCCTGCTCGGACGTACACCCCTCTCGGTGCTGATGACATCACTGCTTGCAGCTACGCTTCTCAGCGGATGCGCAGCCGATGCCACGCTTGTTGTTCCCTCACCTCAGCCCGACACGCCGCGCGTCATCGAAGCTACCGTCACGCGCCACACCGACGGAGACACCGCGCGCTTCATGCTCCCCGACGGCAACGAGGAGAAGGTGCGGTTCATCGGCATGGACACCCCCGAGGTGTACGGCAAGATCGAGCCGTTTGGGTCAGATGCCTCGGCATACACGGCAGACTCTATCCCCGTCGGTACCACGGTGTGGCTTGAAACCGATGTGGACCTGCGCGACCGGTACGGGCGCATGCTTGCGTACGTGTGGCTTGAAGTCCCCTCCTCGGCATCGGATGCAGAGGTACGAGCGAAGATGCTCAACGCACGGTTGCTGCTTGCGGGCTATGCTCAGGTCGCCACCTTCCCACCCAACATCCGTTACGTGGAGTTCTTCACTCGCTATCAGACAGAAGCGCGCGAAGCGAACAGGGGGCTTTGGGGACCGTGACCTACACCGCGAGCCTTCGGGTACATCTACAGCAAGGCTGTGACGCCCTATCCGATCCATATGATGAATGAGGCCGAGATGACCGAGCCGATCGAACCTGTCGCATCTTCGCCGGATACTCCCCCCGGAGATACCGGCACGCCACCGGCTGCCAGCGGCGTCGCACCTCCTGTCACGCCACCGCCGCACCAAGACAGCCCGCTGAAGAGCGCGGCGGCGGTGATATTCACCGTGCTGCTTGTCATCGTGGTCTTCTGGGGGCTGCAGTTCTTGCTTGCGGCGCTGGGGTTCGGTGGTGGTTGATAGCTCTGCTCGGCCCGTGCGGCCTACCAGCACACCACGCTTCTGACCAAGCCGAATTCCTTCTGACCAGATCGCCGAGCGCTCCAACCGACTCATACGCGCTACGATAGCCTCATGGATGCCTCTCTGTTCCACGACATACCCGAGCCAGTGCGACGCATCGGCTTACTGCTGCATGAAGCAGGCTATGATGCGGTGCTGGTTGGCGGCTGTGTTCGCGACCTCCTGCGTGGGGTGGTTCCCGCAGACCAGGACCTAGTGACGAGCGCACCCACCGACGATCTGTGCCGCCTCCTCTCGGCCGATCACAGTGTGCGAGTCGTGTACGCGGTGAATGAGCGCTTCTCCACACTTGGCGCGGTGTGTTCCGATGGCAGCAAGCTTGAGATCTCGCGCTACCGGCCCGATGCACTCGGCGCCCCCACTTTGGAGCAGCGGTTCGCCATCGATGCGTCTCACCGTGATTTCACCATCAACGCGCTGGGAATCGACCTGGCGTCCGGTGCCCTCCTCGACCCTCTCGGCGGACGTGGTGATCTCGAAGACTGCGTCCTCAGGGCATGTGGCGATGTTGACGCCCGGCTGGCCGAGGATCCGCTCCGCGCCATTCGCGCTGCGCGTTTCGTCGCCGAACTGCGCTGCGCACTAGCTCCCGCAACGCGAGACGCGCTCGCACGCGCCACCCCTTCGCTCGCTCTTGTCGCGCCCGAGCGCATCCGTGAGGAGCTCACGCGCCTGCTCGTTGCCGAGCACGTCGCTGCGGGCCTAGCCGTTCTGCTGGAGAGCGGGGCGCTCGCGGCCGTGCTGCCAGAGGTGGCGGCGCTAGACGGCATGACGCAGCCTTCCTTCCACGACCTCGATGTCCTCGCTCACACCATGCAGGCGGTTGCCCTCGCCCCAGCGACGCCGGTGATGCGCTGGGCTGCGCTGCTGCACGATGTCGGCAAAGCCCCCACCCGCAGCGTGGATACAGACGGGCGCGTCCGGTTTCTGGGCCACGCGCAGGCAGGCGAGCGGATGGCGGCCGCCATCGTCGAGAGGCTGAGGTTCTCTGCAGCGCAATCCCGTGCGATCGTGCATCTCGTAGCCACCCACATGCGCCTCGGCGAGCTCGACCTCGCTAACCCGAGAGCGGTCGACCGCGCGGTCCGCTCGCTCGATCTGCACACCGGAGAGCCCGAGACGCCACCGCTGGTGAGCGCCGAGGACGTCATCTCACTCACCCTCGCCGACTTTGGTGCTACCGCGCATCGCGCTGATGTCCCTCGCGTACGCGCGGCATTGGAATCGGCGGTAGCAGCATCGCGCGCACGCGGCACGCATGAGCCCATCGTCTCACCTGTCAGCGGCACAGACATCATGGCGGCTTTCTGCCTGACCGAGGGGCCACAGGTCGGCGTCGCCAAACACGCGATCGAAGATGCCATCGAGAGAGGGCTGCTCGCGGACGATGATAAGGAAGGCGCGCTAGTGGTGGCTGCGGCGGCTTTGGGAACCGTGCACGGTTCAGACGATGGTCGGCGCGCAGACGAGGGATGTGGGGAAGATGCGCCGCTCGAAGAAGACCCGCGTTACCGCGCCAAGCGCATCGTAAGGGGCGTGGTGAGCGCCGTGCTTATCATCGCGCTGCTACTGCTGCTGGTCTTTGGCGTCGTGCAGAGAATCCCACGCAGACAAGATCCCTCGCCGCGGCCCGTCTACACGACGCAAGCACGGGGCTAGACCACGTCTTGCCATCCGTACGCTAAGCGCGACCTCCAAGATACGCACGTTTGAGCTCCTCGTTCTCGAGAAGGTCGTGCGCTGCGCCCTCAATCACCACTCGGCCGTTTTGTAGGACATAACCTCGATTCGCGATGGAAAGCGCCGCATTCGCGTTCTGCTCCACCACGAAGATGGAGACACCCTGTCGGTTGATCTCGGCGATGGTGTCAAACGACTGGTCTACCAGCGCTGGCGCGAGGCCCATGGAGGGTTCGTCCATGATGATGAGCTTAGGACGGCTCATGAGCGCGCGCCCGAACGCCACCATTTGCTGCTCGCCGCCGGAAAGCGTTCCCGCTCGCTGATCACGTCGCTCGTACACGCGCGGATACAGCTCGTATACGCGCAGCAGGTCCTCGGCGATACCCGCAGCATCGTCACGCGTGTACGCCCCCATCTCGAGGTTCTCCAAGACGGTAAGGTGCGGGAAGAGGCGCCGGTTCTCGGGCACGGTGGCGATGCCCATTCGGATGCGCTCGGACGTCTTCATGTTGTTGACAACGCGACCCTCGAACAGCACCTCACCCTTCGAAGGGCGCACGATGCCGAGAATGGTCTTCATCGTCGTGGATTTGCCCGATGCGTTGCCGCCGAGCAGACACACGATCTCACCCGGAAAGACCTGGTAGTTGACGTTCTTGAGAATCTGGATACGGCCGTAGTGCGTTTCGACCGCACGGAACTCAAGAAGCGGCGTCGGTGCTTCGCTTGCCAAGATATGCCTCCACAACCCGTGGGTCGTTTGCTACCTGTTCGTAAGATCCCTCGGCGATCTTCACGCCATGATCCATCGCGATGACTCGGTCGGACACACCCTCGACCACGTGCATGTCGTGCTCGATCATGAGAATGGTGTAGCCGGCGTTCTTCAGATCGTGGATCTGCTCCATGACCTCATGCGATTCCGCTGGGTTCATACCCGCGACAGGCTCGTCAAGCAAAAGCAGCAGGGGCTCGGATGCCAGAGCACGCGCGATCTCAAGACGCCTGCGATTCGCGTATGACAGCGATCCTGCGGCCTGGCTCTGCCGAGGCCCTGAGAAGCGGCCGGGGAACATCGCCAGTATCTCCTGCGCACGCGCACGCAGCACGGCTTCCTCTCGGCGCACTGATGGCAGCCGCAGCATCGACGGAAGCAACCGGGCCCTGCCCTTCGAGTGCATGCCCACAAGCACGTTATCCAGCACCGACATGCTGCTGAAGAGCCTCAGCGACTGGAAGGTCCGCGAGATGCCCTTGTCATGCACCCGATCGGGGCGGAGGCCAGCGACACTCTCGCCATTGAGCAGTATGTCCCCTGAGTCAGGCTCATACAGCCCCGAGATCACATTGAACGTGGTGGTCTTGCCAGAGCCGTTCGGCCCGATGATGGAGACGATCTCGTTCTCGTTCACATCGAATGAGAGGCTGTCGACTGCCCTCAAACCCCCGAAGGACATGGACACGCCCTGCAGCTCAAGAATCGCGCCCATGCTCACACCTCCAGGTCCTTCTCGCCCTCTTCGAGCGTGAAGAGGGACTGCCGAGTGCTCTCGATCTCGCGCGGGTCGGCCTCATGTGCCTCTCTGCGCCATTCCTTGTCGGGGAGGAGTCCTTCGGGCCGGAATATGACCATGACGACAACGATGATGCCGAAGATAAGCATCCGGTAGACCTCGAACTCGCTGCGGGCGGCACCCGCCGACTCGCGGATGATCTGCGGCAGCGCCTGTAACACGATCGCACCGAGAATGACGCCGGGAATGCTGCCCATGCCACCCAGCACGACCATACACACGACTATGACCGATTGCATGAATACGAACGACTCGGGGCTGATGACGTTGGAGTAGTACGCGAACAGGCAGCCGGCGAAGCCAGCGATACCCGCTGAAAGCACCACGGACAGCAGCTTCGCACGCGAAGCTGTGATGCCGGCCGAGACAGCAGCGAGCTCGTCTTCGCGAAGCGCATTCCACGCCCGGCCGATGCGCGAGTTCTTCAGGTTGGTGAGCAGCAGCGCCGTGATCGCCACACACGCCAGCACCAGGTAGTAGTACTCGACTGGCTTGTCGATGACAAGCCAGTTCTTCAGTGATTCAGGAAGGTTTGTGGCCAGCAAGGTGTCGGTAAGCTTCATACCGAGAGGACGCGGCGCATTGATGCTCGGAATCCCATTGGGGCCGTTGGTCACCGATGGCAGGTTGATGATCGTGAGGCGCACGATCTCCCCGAAGGCCAGCGTGACGATGGCAAGGTAGTCTCCGCGCAGCCGTAGCGTGGGAAGCCCCACGAAGAAGCCCGCCGCCATGGCGATGAGCGCGCTCAGCACTAACAGCACGATGAACGGCCAATGCAGATCGAACTTCGGTGAGGACAACAAAGCCGTCGTGTAGGCACCGAATGCGAAGAACGCGATGTAGCCGAGGTTGAGCAGGCCAGTCTCGCCCATCACGATGTTGAGGCCAAGCGCGAGCATCGCGTACAGGAGCGAGAGCACGCCCACTCGGATCCATGCTGTCTCCACCACTCCCACGGCGTTGAGCATGGGAAACGCCACTGCGATAAGCAGCGTGCCGATGACATAAGCGCTGCGTGGCACCTTGTAGAAGATCGCTCGCACGCTGTTGAGGGCCCTTGCCGCCACCATCACACCTTCTCCGTGATGCTATCGCCGAGGATTCCTGACGGCCGGAACATCAAGATGACCATAAGCACGACGAACGTGATCACCGGCTGCCAGCGTGTGTCGATCCGAACCGATCCGTTCACGAAGAAGACGGCGGCCACCGCCGCCAGGAACACGTTTCCAAGAGTGAGCCGCATGGCATGCGTCGCCGACACGCTCAGAAGCGCATCAGTGCGCTCAGCAAGCAAGGTCTTTGTCGCACTGTACGGGGCGAAGCGGTAGACGCCCACGATGCTGCGCTCATACTCAGGCGTGCGCCGGTCTGGGGCGATGTGGCTGAGTCGCTTCTGCGGCGCGCGTACTAGCTGGATGTACAAGCCGAGCACAAGTCCCGCCACGACGAACCACGCCAGAAAGCCCAAATCCACGCTCACGCCGTAGGTCTCGGTCATGCCGAGCACGATCGCACCCACCACCGCGCCGGGTATGTTGCCTATGCCGCCGAGGACGGCTGCCGTGAATGCCTTCAGCCCGTACAGGAACCCGGCATCGAACTTCAGTGAGCCATAGTACAGCACCACCATCAAGCCGCCCACGCCTGCGAGTGCCGAGCCCACCACGAACGTGAACGCGATGGTCTTGTCGGTCTCGATACCCATCATCTCGGCCGCCTCCATGTCCTGCGAGGTGGCGCGCATTGCCTTTCCGATGCGAGTCGAGCGCACAAGGTAGGTGAGCGCCATCATCAACAGCGCTGAAAGCGCGATGATGACAAGCGCAAGCACGCGAATCCTCACTCCCAGGACATCGACGGCGGTCGATGCGATGCCAAACGTGGGCATCGTGATGGGGGTGGGCCCGAAGACCAAGATGATGAGCTGCTGCAGCACGATGGAGACACCGATGGCCGAGAGCAGAGGGATGATGCGTGAGCGCCCGCGCAAGGGCCGGTATGCGATGCGTTCGACGAGCGTGCCCAGCACGACGGGAACCGCAATCGCGGCCAGCAACGCCAGCAGCAGGGCTCCCAGAAGCATGAGCGGTGGCATGGAGTCGTTCGCACCAAGAGAGAACAGGGTGAATGCCGCCACATACCCGCCCACAGTGAAGATCTCACCATGCGCGAAGTTGATGAACTTCAGCACGCCGTACACCATCGTGTAGCCCAGTGCGATGAGGGCGTAGATCATCCCAACCGTTAGGCCGCCGATGGTGACGCTGACGATATGGTCCAAGCTCAAACTGGGCTCCTCACCCCTGGACAGGTCCTCCCATGCACAGCGCACGCACTTTGGAGCATTCTGCACCAAATGCCGGCGGCGCGCACTCGCGGGGCGCGAGAGATGACTCCCGCGCCCCGCATGCGAGCCTTTGCGCGCGGATATGCGCAGTCACGCTACTTGCTGACGGCCACCCACTCGCCGTCTTTGACCGTGTAGCGTGGCACGTTGTTGGGAGTGAGCCCCGCAACCACGATGTCGCCGCGTGCTACCGAGCCCTCGGCCTTCGGAGCGAAGCTGAAGGTGCCGGTGACACCTTCGTACTCGATCGTCTGAAGCGCGGAGATGATCTTCTCGGTGTCGGTGGAGCCAGCCTTCTGGATGGCCGCCATCAGCACGCCAAACGCGTCGTAGTTGTTCTGTGCGTACGGGCCGACGTCTCCGCCGAACTTCTCCTTGTACTTGCTCGCGAACTCAGCAAAGCCAGGCTGCTGGTCCTCTGGGAAGCCACCGAATGTGGAGAAGCAACCCTCGGCGTTCTCTTTGCCGCCAGCTTCCTCGACGAACTCAGCCGACTTCAGGCCGTCGCCACCCATGAAGATGACGTCACCAAGCCCGGCCTCCACCATCTGCTTGCGCATCAAGGCGCCCTCGGGATGATAGCCGGTGAAGATCAGTGCGTCGGGTGCGAACTCCTTGACGTTCGCTACCTGGGCAGAGAGGTCCTTGTCACCGCTCTGACAGTTCTGGCGCAGCGTCTGGGCGCCCTTCTCTTTGAGCGTGTTCTCAGCGACATCAGCAAGGCCCACAGCGTAGGCGCCGTTGTCGTCCATCAGCACGACCTTCTTGGCACCCATCTCCATCGCCCACACGCCGAGCGCCTCACCCTGAATGGCGTCGCTCCAGCAGGTACGGTAGAAGGTGTCCACGCCCTCGGCGTTGGCCTGCGGACCTGTGACCGAGCCGGAGATCTGCGGAATGCGGTTCTCGGCGTAGATGGGAATCGCCGAGAGGGTGGCACCAGTGGTGAGGCTACCAATGACACCCACGACACCCTCATCCACCATGGTCTGTGCGACAACGGCGGCCTCGGAAGGCTCGGCCTTGTCATCGAGCACGACCAGCTCGACCTGGTAGGTCTTACCATCCATCTCGAACTTACCGAAATCCTCGAGTGCGAGCTCGACACCGTTCTTGGCTGCAGCACCATAATCCGGCAGCGGCCCGGTGAGCGCCGTCTGGACGCCGACCTTGATCTTCACCGTCTCGCCGGTGGCGCCGTTGCCCTCTTCGTCCGTGCTCTTCGCACAGCCGGCAAGACCGGCCAAGCTGAACACGAGCACGGCGATGAGCGCCAGTGCCAAGAACCTCTCCATCCCCTTGTGCTTCATCCTGCACCTCCCTGGAACGTCTCGCAGCTGCGCTGCTTTGTAGCCGCATAGTCTATCCCATCGCATGGGCGCGCGCTAGTAGTCACCCTGGCTGCATATTCGCACCTCGTTGGTATGAGTGTGCCGCAAGAAAGGGGTGTGAGCGCGCGGCGCCTCGGCCACCTACTCGCTCACACCCGCCGGTGCCTTGTGACACCGCGAGCAAGAGAGCGGCTCGTGGCACTCAAGGCATGTGACCACTCCTGCCGTGCGCGCCTCGTCGTAGTGCTGCTCAAGCCATGTGCCCTTCGCAGGATCATAGCTCTCATGATGGCAAGCAGCGCATGAATCCGGCTCCTTGGCGTGACACCGGTAGCAGACCTCTCGGTCTAGCGTGGCAGCAGCCTCACCGTGGCCGCGTGGCCCCTCAAGCCATCCCTCGGGATGAGGCATCTCGACGACGTGACATCCGTCGCAGTAGCTCTGCTCATGGCACATCGTGCACACCTCGCGGTTATTGGCCGCCGAGAAGCCATGATCGCGCATCCACGGGTCCTCGAGGTGCGAGGCGGGACGCAGATCGAAGTCGGAGGGGTGGCAGGTCGCGCAGTCATCAGAGGCTTCTGGCTGCTCGGCGGTGCCGTGACACTGATAGCAACGCACCATGAGAGAGAGCGGCCTTCCAAGCACTGGGTCGGGGTGTGCCGTGTACACGTGACATGCCACGCACGATCCCGTGCGCTCGGCATGGGCCGCGTGATCGATGAGGATTCTGAAGCCCGATGTCGCTTTGCGGTTCGGCGAATGGCACTGCAGACACACCTCATCTGCTATCGGAGAGACCTGGCCGACCGCACTGGGCTCGTCAAGGCCACCGAACCGGCCTGCGAGATGGTCCCAGGTGTCACGTGCGAGGCGACGCACACGCTCGACCGCGCGCAGCGGCTGCCCGTACCACTCCCGTGGGGTCTCATGGCACGATACGCATTTCACGCCGGAATGCGCCGAGACCGCCCACGTCTCGTAGTGCGACTCCATCTCATGGCACGAGCCGCAGAGTGCAGGCGAGGAGCTCGCGATGCCCCCGATCACAAGTAGTATCACCACGACACCAAGGACCGCAAACACGATCCTTGCGCGCGTGCGCGAGGTCTTCTCCTGTATCTGATCGGCCACCCCGCCCCCCTATCTCACCAGCGTGACCGATGGGTCAAGGTTAAGCGGCGGCACGATCCCATGGCAACGGATGCAGTCCTCGCCGGTGTGACAGACCTCGCAGTTGCGGTGCTCTTCCACCCCATACCGATGTCGGGCACGCCAGTCCTCGCCGTGCGACCGCGGCCGCTTCGCGTGGCAGTCACCACACCAACCCTCGGTCCACTCATGACACGAAGAGCAGCTCTCATCGGCAGCTGCACCGTGCTCCACCAGCCATGTGGCCTGAAGATGCGTGTCTGGCGGGTCCTTGTCGGTGTGGCACGCCGAGCAGTCCGCTTTAGCGGTGGTTCCGTCGTGGCACGTGAGGCAGCCTTCCATCGAAGGTGTGTTCGTTCCATGCGGACCGGGCTCGTGGACCAGATGGGAATGGCACTGCACACACCGCATGCCAAGCATGTCGACGTGCGCGCGGTGGGGGATGTTGAGATCGCCAGAGGGCGAGACGGTGCGCAGGTCCATGTGGCACCGGTTGCACGCCTCGTTCGACGGTGGCTGCAGCAGATCCGGCTCACGTGCGATCGGCGCAAGCGAGAGATAGTACTCGCCGAGCATACGGGCGGCATACGCGGTCTGCGCGACTATGCCCGGCTTGATATGACACCGCCTGCATGCCACCTCGCTGTGTGTTGACTCAGACCACGTGGCATACGGCTCCTCGTACTTGTCGTACCGCTCCATGAACGAGGGGCGCAGCGCCAGGTAGGTAGGCACACCCACTAGCACCAGCACCGCCAGTGCCACGAGGGCGCTGACCGCAGACACGCGCACCCTCCCAGCCGACCTGGGGGATGTGGATGGCTGTTGTTCCAGCTGCGCCATCAGTGACACGTCTCGCAGTCCTTCTCGGAATGGCACACCATGCAGCCCGCAGCATGTTCACGGGCCCGGGGTGCGTGATCAGTCTTCCAGTTCTCCGTGTGCGACGCCGGGCGCTTGGCGTGGCACTCCGCACAGAAATCGGGCGTCCATGCGTGGCACTCTCCGCATTCGATCGTGTCGGCCTTCTCGGCATGGATGCTCAGCCAATCATCACGCAGATGGTCCTCGGGGACATGTTTGCGCGTATGGCATTTCGTGCACGCATCCCCAGCGATCTCGCCGTTGTGGCACTCATCGAGGCACATCCGCATGGTGGGCCGATTGAACCCCTCGGGATTCGGGGCGTGCACGAGCTCGCTGTGACAGACAACGCACTGGATCTCGAGGATCTCCACATGCGCGCGGTGCGGGATGAGCAGATCGCCGTCGGCCGAGACCTGCCGGTATGTGCTGTGGCAGCGCTGGCACGCCGCACTGGTGGGCGGCTTGAAGAGGTTCTTCTCATGCGGGCCTCGTATGAGCTGTGAGTAGAAGGCAGGCACAGAACGGGCCGAGAAACCAAGCCAGCCCCGCAATCCCGGCTCGACATGACAGTCGGCACAGCTCATACGGCTGTGAGTGGAGGTGCGCCAGTTCTCCATGCGCTCGCGCAGCTCCGGGTACCGCTCGTAGTATGCCGGCTGCAGCATGGAGATGAGCGGCCAGGCCAGCAGGAACACAACTAGCGCGGTGAGCGCGGCGGCCACCAGCGCTCTACGAGAGATACGCCCAGCCACCTAGCCCGTCTCCTTGAACGCCTCATGACACTCGTCACACCATGAGCGCTCATGGCAGGTCATACAGCGCACCTTGTCATCGGGATCGACGACGTCTTTGTGGTCGGCGATCCACGTTTCGACCGGGTCATGAGACGCAGGCCGATGCGCGTGGCAGGCGCGGCACTCCCCGTCCGAGATATGGCACTGCATGCACTTGGACTGATCGGCAAGCGCTGTGGGCCCGTGGGTCTGTGTCCAATCGGACGCCACATGCACGCGCTCTATGTCCTCCAAGCCGGTTTGGGTCTGCAGCCCATCGAAGACCGGCCGCTCACCGGTGGTGTGGCACAGGCGGCACTGGTCGCCATCGTGACAGCTCTCCAGACACGAGCTCGCGCCGATAGCCTGAGACACCGAGGGGTGCTCGGTGAGCCAGTCCTCATCCTCGCCGCGCAGCGCGTGGTGACAGCTTGTGCACTGGTCCTGCGAGCGAAAGCCGACGTGGCAGCCGTACGCCACACAGATGCCAGAGAACGGCATCTCCTTGTGCTCCTCCATATACCGCTCTTCATGCGCAGTCCACTTGTGGCACTCGACGCAGTCACGGGTCTCGTTGGCGACACGCATGTGCGCCGGGTGTGGCACGCGCGTCGTGCGCTCGATGTCGTGGCTCCATGCCGTCTTATGGCATGCAAGACACGCTTCACGCGAAGGCGGTTTGAAGTCAAGGAAGCGAGGCTCTCCGGCGGGCTTGAGGAGGTTGGCGTAGAAGTCACCTGCAAGGGCGAGGCTGTAGCTCACCACTCCGCGCTCTACGCCGTGGCATGAGAAGCATGTGACCTCGGCGTGTTGAGAGGTGTGCAGCTCCTCGAAGTTCGTGGATAGCTCATGATACCGGCCGAAGAATGCGTGTGGCACGACTGCAGTCACAACGAGCGGCACTGCAAGCAGAACCACCAGTACCAGAGCTATCGCAGCAAGCGCCACCCAGAACCGGCGCACGAACCCGCCGACTGCTCTTGCTGCGTTGCCAAGGGTCGTCACAGCCGCCTCACCCCGCCTCGGCTTCGAACTCGCGATCGAGTTCGGCCCACTCGGCACGTTGGTTCGCGAACTCATGCGCATGCTCATCAAGGTCCCGGTCAGGGACCTGTAGCGGCAACACCTTCGCGGCAGCTGCCATGACCAGCAGGCCGATGGAGAGGATCATCAACGCGATGAGCACCTCGGTGAGGCTGGGGACATACACCTTGGCGAGCTGGCCGAGCGGGTCGATGGCAAAGCCCATGGCCATGAGCGAGTAGCGCTTGAGGAAGATGGCGAACACATACATCGCCGCTGCTGTGATCTGCACGCGAGGCAGATGCCGCCGTTCTCGGCCGGCAAGGAGCGCAAATGCGCCGATGCCCAGAACCAGCACGGGAATGAACAACCACCCGTAGGGCGATTGGAAGAACAACGACATGCGCTCGGCATGCCCAGGTTGGCGAGATGTGGGCCAGAAGACCGCGAGGATCTCCACGGCGAGCAAGAACAGGTCAGTGATGATGACTGCGGCCAGCAGAGTGGAGAGGCTGCGGAACATGCTCGGCCGGAAGCGCATGACCTTGAACCGCTGCATGATGTAGGCGCTGATCATGAGCAAGGCTATGCCCGAAGCCGTGGCCGAGGTGAGGAAGATGGGAACCATCATCGCGGTGTTCCACAACTCACGGGACTTGTTGAGCGCGAGCACGAACGCCGTTGTAGTGTGCAAGTAGATGGCGAACGGCAAAGCAAGCAGCGTCATGCGCATCGCGAGGCGTTCCCCGCCTTTGCCTGTGATGAGGATCCATAAGTCCACGAAACAGATGATCATGTAGATGTTGGCGGCACTGCCTGTGTACACGAATGGCGAGGAGGGATTGGGGGTGAGGAGCATCCAACCCGCCCGCCAGAACCGTTCCATATCGGTGACGATTCCAAGCAATGCCATCATGACGAGCACACCGGCCTGCAGTACCGCGAGCCGCGAAAGCGGTCTGAACTGCTCGGCGCCGAAGAGGTGAACGCTCGCATACACCACAAGGCCGCCCGCCGAAAGACCCACGTAGTACATGTAGTTCGTGAACCATAGGCCCCACGGGTAGTCGTCGCGCATTGCCATGGCGCTGCCGCCCGTGAGCAAGAAAGAGCCCCACGCGAGGCCTCCCATGAGCAGAACCGTCAGGAGCAGGGAGACGAACGCCCAGTAGCGCGGGCTTGCATCGCGGAGAGCGGCGAAGTTCCAATCGATGCCAGCGAAGCGCTTGACGTTCGGGACCGGCATCGCCCATTGCGTGCTTTGATTGCTCATCGGCTCACCCCACGTACCAGATCATGGGCTCGTTGCCGAGCTCCTCTTTCAGGCGGAAGGTGCGCTTTGAGCGCAAGATCTTCGCTACTGCACTGTCAGGGTCGGCAAGGTCACCGAAGGTACGCGCGCCGACCGGACATGCCTCGGTGCACTTGGTCGTCATGCCGTTGCGCGTGCGGTGGATGCAGAAGTGGCACTTCTCGACGGTGCCGGCCTTCTCCTCGTACGGGAGCTCGGGGTTCACCTCGTCCTCGGGAATCTCTGGCTCCACCCAGTTGAAGTGCCGCGCGCCGTATGGACAGGTGATAAGGCAGTTGCGGCATGCGATGCACTTGCTGTGATCCATGACCACGATGCCGTCGGGCTCTTTCCATGTGGCCTTCACGGGGCAACCGTACACGCACGTGGGTTTTGCGCACTGCATGCACTGAACAGGCATGTACCACTTGTCCGGCCGCCCGCCCTGTTCGTAGTCGATTCTGGCATGTTCGATGTGATTGGAGCCGAGGTCCATCTCAAGGATCTTGATGTACGTGAAGCCGGAGTTGCGGCCGATGTTGTTCTCCTTGACGCATGCGTACACGCACCGCCGGCACCCGATGCAGGCACTCACGTCGATGACCATCGCCCACTTCTGGTCCCCAGCGCGCTTGGCGTAGCTCACCGGGTGTCCCGGGTAGTTGTAGGCGCGGTCGCCTTCCACGATGTGATCGACGCCGTCAAGCGCCGCCGCGCCCTCGGCTCCGTTCGCCGCCGAGGCTGCCTCGGCAGCAAGCGCGGTCAGCAGCGCGGGCAACGCTCCTGCAGCCATGAGCCCCGCGGTCACGCCGATTCCCTGCATGAGGCTGCGGCGGCTGATCGTGAGCCCCTCGGCGACTGGCTCGCCTGAGCACGTGGCGGGGGGCTCGACGACATCGCCCGTGAGAATGTCCGGCACCATGTCGGGGCGGTCGGTGGGTTCGTTCATCTCGCAAGCCTTCCTCGAACCGTGAGAACGACGAGTCCGGCCGAGACCACCGCGCCCACAAGCGCCACGAGTCTCAACCAGGCAGGGGTCTTCACGGGGGGCTTGACCGGGTAGGCAGCCAACGGGGTGAACGGGATGCGGTCCGAGACGGCACGAACGGTGAATCCCGTGTTCACGAACGGGGGCAGCGGATCGCCGTGGATCCACGATGGGGTGTGGGGGTCATGGCAGCCAGCCGAGGTGCATGTAGGCTCGTTTCGGCCGTGCATGCCCTCGGACCATTCATTGTATATACCCGAGTGGCACGTGGCACAGAGGCCTGAGACATCACCACCCACATCGGCGAACCCGCCGCCCAGCACTCTGAGCTTTCCCGGGTCGCGCGCGGGGTCATCATGGCAGACAAGACACGCGTCACCGCCCTCGCCAAGCACATCGTGTTTCTCGAGCACGATGCGGTGACCTTCGAAGTCGTTGGGCAGGGCCGCCGAGGCCACACCGTTCATCACTGGGTGACGGCAGTGCAGGGGTAGAAGGCGAGCTCAC
>JAVEVF010000100.1:0-6552 GCA_034005175.1 Coriobacteriia bacterium
CCGCGTGCAGGTATGGGGTTGGCCCGCGCAGATCACGCCGCCTATCCCTGTGCCTGAGACACCCGCTGGCTGGGCGGGATGTCTGGCGCCGCTCGTGCTCCTGCCGCTCCTGCTCTTCTTGCTGCTGCGCCGCCGTAAGTTCGCAGTGACCGAGGACTTCCTCATCGCCATGGCTGCCGCCGATCTGCTTGAGGACGCGGCCGGCCGCGCGCGCTGGAAGTGGATCGTGCCAGAGGAGCACGCTGACAAGTACCGCGGGCGTGAGCTTGGCGGAGTTGACCTTGAGAAGATGCTTACCTTCGAGCAGCATTCCGAGTCCGATGTAACTGAGCTGATGAAGAGAATCGGTGTGGAACGCGATACCGCGCTCGTACTCACGATGGGCAAGCGCGCCAAGGCGCTGTGCACGCAAGACGCAGGTCTGGCAGTGGCAGCGAGAGCACTTGGCGTGGATGCATACGATGTCGGACTCTTCCGCGACCGGTTCTTGCGTCGTGACATTGACACTAAAGTCGCAGGGGAGTAAGGTATAAGACGACCTTTGTAACAAACGTTACGAGGTGGGGTTCTTCCTCGTGGATACCCGTGGTGTTCGTGAGGGTATGATAATATAGGCATCGTCTCCGAGCTGTGGCTCCTACAGCCACCCGGCCATGGGTCCACAGCCGATAGGGTGTCACTGGAAACGGTGGCGCCTCCCGTCCCCCCGGACCTTGGAAAGGAGACTGATGGTAAGGCGGATTCTCCCGGCATTGGGGATCCGTCTCATCGGTATACGGGGTAAGGGATGCGAGAGACGAGAGAACGCCGGTCACCGGTAGACGCTTCGGCGTCTTGCTGCTGGTGCGCCGGCTTTTTTGTATTCTCGACCCTTCCACCAGACCGCGGGAGAGGAGGTGCGTGCCTCACGCGAGCTGCGGGGCTTAAGCCCCGTACGGTCTTTCCGTGAGTCTCAATAGGGAGGCCGCGGTATGAGAGAAGGAAGGAAGAGGCATGGGCAAACGGGACAAGGATGGAGGTAAGGCCTTCGATCTCACTCGGCGTCAATTCCTGAAGGCGAGCGCCGCGACAGCTGCAGCTGGTGCAGCTGGTCTGGACTTCGCCGCCAGGGCCTCGACTGCCGCTGCTGCTGAGGTTGCAGGGACCTACCACACCACCTGTCCGTACTGCTCGGCGAGCTGTGGCCAGTTCGTCGATGTAGATGCGGATGGGAACGTGCTTGATATCTACGGTGACCACATGTCGCCGTTCAATGACGGTGGCTTGTGCGCCAAGGGTGCGGGCACCTTCCAGCTGGTGAACAATACGCGCCGCCTTGGCGCCTGGGAAGGACCGCATCCCGAGAACAACACATTCGCGTATGATCCCTCCTACACCGATGGCATCGTATACAAGCGCATCGGCAACGGCGCGTGGTCGAAGATGGACCTCTCAGACGCGATGGATGAGATCGCCGTCGCTTTGAAAGCCGCTCGCGATGCCGATGGCAAAGCACCTGTTGCAGGCAACGGCTACCAGAGCCGAGGGGTTGCATTCTTCGGTTCATCGCATATCAACAACGAACAGAACTTCATGTATCGCCGCCTGGTCGCTCAGTTCGGAACGTCGAACGTCGAGCATCAGGCCCGTATATGACACTCGTCCACGGTGGCCGGTCTGGCCGCCGCATTCGGACGGGGCGCGATGACCAACAACTGGACTGATATCGGCAATGCCAGCGCGGTGGTTGTGATGGGCGCTAACCCTGTCGAGAACCACCCAGCATGCATGGCGCACATCAACACAGCGCGCAAGAACGGTGGCAAACTCATCGTTATCGACCCCCGCAAGACACGCACGGCGCTGCAGTGCAACCCTGACAAGGGCGAGCGCTACATCCGCATGCGTCCTGGTACTGACATCGCAGTCCTCAACGGTATCGTGCGCGGCATCATGGAGAAGATGAACTCCGGCGCTGGCGTCGACCCTGCGGTTCGCACGAAGTTCTTCGAGTTCCTCAATGAGAACAGCGCGGGCACCTTCTGGCCCGACGCTGGCGGTGGCGCAGCTGGGACCGTCTCTGTCGCGGGCAACGGCAAGTACACAGATGCACGCTTCCTTGTGAACACGGCAGGAACGGACTATGTCCGTGCGACCGCTACTGCTACGAACAGCAGCGAGGTCTCCAAGATCCCCGTCAAGTCCACCGACTGCCGTACGAACATGACGATTGATGACGTTGAGTACATGACGGTGTACAACCGCATGTGGGAGCACGTGAAGAACTACACGCCTGCAGTGGTACAGGACATCTCGGGCATGAGCCCCGCCGACCTCGAGTTCCTTGTGAACATCTATATCGAGAACGGGCGTTGCTCAAGTGTCGGCCCCATCACCGGTGCTGGTTCGCAGGACCCCAGAGTCTCAGGGTACAAGTGCACCACGATGTTGTACGCGATGGGTCAGACACAGCACACGTGTGGTTCGCAGAACGTCAAGGCGTTCGCTGTGATTCAGACGCTCATGGGCAACGTCGGCCGTGCGGGTGGCGGCATCAACGCGCTGCGCGGGATCCACAACGTGCAGGGCTCGACCGACCAGGGTGTGCTGGCAGGCAACATCCCCTTCTACTCGGGTAACCCTGCCACCATGACCTCGGCAGATGCCAACGCGTTCGGCAAGTACATGGATGCTTTGTGGGGAAGCCCGCTAAACGGCACAGGCACGCGCGCGACCATGAACGGGTCCTACGATGACGCCTACAACAATACCGCGTTCGGTCTGCAACAGCGGGGCTTCATCAACATGACGTATGACTTCTTCGGCAGGCCCGCGTGGAAGACGGTGCCTACTGCGGACCGGACTCTCACGAACGGCCTTTATGATCTGTGGCCGAAGGGCAACGGGCACTACCACATCACCATGTTTCGCGAGATGGCTGCCGGCAGGACGAAGGGGTGTCTCGTGTGGGGACAGAACCCCGCGATCACCCAGCCGTACCAGGGAGCAGTTCGCAAGGGTCTGAAGGAACTCGACATTCTTGTCGTTGTCGACTTGTTCGAGAATGAGACAGCGGCCGTTGACCGTAAAGATGGCGCTCCCACCTACCTCATTCCCGCATCCTCGCACGTTGAGGAGGCAGGCAGCGTGGCGAACTCCGGTCGCGTGCTGCAGTGGCGTGAGAAGGCCTGTGAGCCCAAGGGCAACAGCAAGGCAGATCTCGAGCTCCTCTTCCGCCTTGCGTACTCTCTCGACAAGGCCGATGCATTCTCGCACCTCACCGCCCAGTGGGCAGCTCTTGGCCAAGGGACGCTCAACGCATATGACGTGCTGTACTACGACCGTTACGGCTACAAGCCGGGCACATCGCTACCGTTCGAGCAGCTTAGTGGCACCGCGGAGATATGGCGCGGCGACGATCCCGCCCCAACCACTGGTACCGTGTATGGCTCCGAGTGGATAGCCGAGCAGATCTACCGCTCGATGAACCCCTCAGGTGCCGCGGGCACTTCATGGCTCTACACCGGCGCCTACGAGCCGAACAACATGGCGGCGAACAAGCACGCTAACCAGCCTGACTGGAAGGTGGCCAACCGCTCCAAGAGTCGGGAAGTCGAGGACTGGAATGGCACGCGCGCCTATCCGGGCTGGGGCTACTCGTGGCTCGTCAACCGCCGTGTTCTGTACAACAACGGCGACATCCCGGGCGACGTAGGCGACTTCTACATGGGTCCCGACTCCGTCTCCAGGCTCTTCGTCACGAGCCTCGGCAGCAAGGGCGCCGACCTCAACTACTCGCGCTGGTACCGCTTCTACCATGGTCTTTCTGACATGCCGAGCGTGGGCGCGACGGGTCCGCACCACCTGCCTGGTCGCTTCCCTGCCCACACCGAGCCGTACGAGACTCCTCGAGAGGACCTCGCGAGCACATATGGGCGCAACACCACGCTAGCGGCGGGCAACCAGCTCGGCACGGATGTGGGCTGGAACCTGGTGCCTAACGACACACCTGTCGTGGGCAAGAACAAGACGGTGGCCGATCTCGCCAGCTCGAAGCACAACGCTGGCCCGCTCGTGCTGACGACCGCTCGGTGCGTCGAGCACTTCCAGGGCGGCCCCATCACTCGCAACAACCCGTGGAACGTCGAGGCCGAACCCGAGCCGTGGGTGGAGATCAACTCGATCGATGCGGCAGCGCGCGGCATCAGCACTGGTGATTGGGTGAACGTGTTCACCGTCCGCGGTGATTCGACCACCGCCGGTCAACAAGCGCTTTCGCCGAACTCAGGCCCGACTTCCAAGGGCTTCCGTGCCCGCGTGGGTGTGGGCGCTGAAGACAACCAGCGTGTCGGTGTTGGCGTTGTCATGGTTCCGTGGCACTGGGGCGACAAGGGTCTTTCGACCGGAGCTCGCGCAAACGATCTATGTATCGATGCAGGGGATGCGAACACCACCATCCCTGAGTCGAAGGCCTGTCTCTGCCAGATCGAGAAGATGTAGGGAGGTGGTGAACGATGGCTAACAAGATGGCTGTGTTCCAGGATGTCGATACCTGCATGCGCTGCCGTGGCTGCGTCATCAGCTGCAAGCGCACGTGGAAGATGAGGGCGGACGACCCGGGTGTGCACAAGGTCGCACCAGATTCGCGGGTCATCATCAAGTCCCAGCGCCGCGTCGACAACGGACCGTTCGTGCGGTTCAGCTGTTGGCACTGCCCCAACCCACCCTGCGTTCGGCGGTGTCCTTTCAAGGCCATCACCAAGCAGGCCAACGGTGCGGTGTCAATCGATCCGGACCTCTGCGATCCCAGCCGCTGCGACAGGCAGTGCGTAAGGGACTGTCAGCGTGCCGGCTATCCGAAGGTCGGTATCGGTAGCGACCTGTTCGCCACCGAGAAGGCGTGGAAGTGCACGTTGTGTTGGGGCCGTGCGGGTTCTGACGAGGATATCGCTGCTGCAGAAGCACAGCGCGGCAAGTCGTACGGCAAGCCGCTTCCGCGCAACAGCCGCAGCCACAACAATATCCCTGGTGAGGCGCTCGCTAGCATCCCTGAACTGGCCCACGAGCCGAGCTGCGTGTACACGTGCCCGGCCAAGGCCATGAAGTGGGGGACGCAGGCAGGAATCATCAACTACATCAACGACTCTGCGAACGGCTACATCTCAGCGCAGGGTGATGGTAGTATGTGGTGGGCGAGCAAGCGGGCCATCATCATTCAGCCCAAGGCGGACCCATACGTGGAAGACCATCTCACGCCGATGGTCTCCAACCTGCTGACCGGCCCGTTCGCGAAGGCCGCACTGGTTCCCGCGATCTTCGTTGGCGGCCTGGCAGCGATTATTGCCCGTCGCCAGAAGCACTTTGAAGAGTCCGCCGGAACGAGAGAGGGGTGATAGGCGTGCGTAAGCTCACTATCGGGCTAGCAGTTGCACTTGCTGCATCGGTGTTGTTGCTCACCCCGGGCATCGCTCTTGCGAACTTCGGGATTCACGGTGGGTACCCGATGGAGACCGACGCTTGCGCCGGTTGCCACCGTGCGCACACCGCGGCAAGCAGCATCACGTGGACGAACGACAACAACGAGGAGCGCAGCGCGCTCCTGCTGAGCACCGCCGATGAGACGTTCGAGTTCTGTCTCACCTGCCATGGCTCCGACGCCGCGGGTGCTGCCACCAACGTCATCGATGGTGTGTATGAGGCCACAGAGCATGGCACGCTAGGCGACACCCTCAACGGTGGCGGCTTCGACTTCGTCGGTGGGATGCGCACCACCTCGTTCCACGTGTTCAACGGTGGAAGCTGGGGCGCCTGGGGCGGCGGCGAGACCGGCCGCAACGGCATCATCACCACCGGCTATGGCGAGCAGATCGTGATGGCCTGCAACTCGTGCCATGACGTGCACGGCAGCTCCAACTACCGAATCCTCAAGGATTCGGTGAACGGAGTGCGTGTCGGTGGGTACGACAACAGCGGCGATCCGCAGAACCCGACTCCTACGCCATACGTCATCTCCAATGAGCCAGGTTTCCCGGCTGGTGGCTGGCTGTTGCATGAGCCTGGTGCCGCGCAGGTAGCGGGGTATCAGCCCAACTACACGACGCCTATGTATGCCAAGGCGCCGGCTGAGGATGTCAACAAGGGCATCAGCGGTTGGTGTCGCGCGTGTCACACGCAGTACATGACCACCACCGGCACCACCTCGGCAGGGCTGGATGCAGACGGCTTCTTCTCCGGAACGGTGGATCCGAATGGGCGGTATGACGCCAACGACGGCTTCGGCTTCGTGGTGCGCCACCGTCACCCGGTGAACAGCGAACTCAAGAACTTCCTGAACGCTGGCCGTCCGGTCATCGATCCGCAGAATCTGCCCACGGCGTACACGCCTGGCCAGGACTGGGACGAGGACTGGGTCGACTGTCTGACCTGCCACCGTTCACACGGTGTGTCCACCTCGATGAGCGGCTTCGCTAACGTCTGGGATTCCACCGACCCCGAACCTGATTCGGGTGTAGGTGGCGTCGATCCGGCGAACACCAGCGCACTGCTTCGTCTTAACGATCGGGGCGTATGCCA
>JAVEVF010000008.1:0-31281 GCA_034005175.1 Coriobacteriia bacterium
TGAGCGGTGAGAACCTCGTGTTGCCCCATGGGCAGGAGGAAACCCTCACGCTTGCACCCCAGGAGAACTTCCATACGGTAGCAGTCGATCTAGGGCCAGCGCTGTCCGGCAGACTTTCAGTGGAAGTCTGGGCTGGCGAGGTGCTGCTTGCACAAGGCACGAGCGTCGTGCGCGCCTCATATCTCGATCGCCTCGTCATCATCGGCGCGGTGATGATCCTGCTAGTGGGCTTGCTGATATTCATTCGCAAGCGCGTGACCAAGACAGATGCTGGTACTATTCCTTATGACGACCCCTTGCAGCGCAAGGAGGGTGAGCGCTCGTGAAGAAGATCATCATCCTGGCAATCGGCCTGGCCATTGCAGTAACGTTCGTGCACGACCTCGGTGCATGGGTGACGGCGCGCCGCGCGGTCGTCGAAGGATCACGGGAGGCTGCCGATGTCGCTGCTGGATTAGCCTCAGAAGGAGAGCGCGCCGCGACAGCGGCAGCTGCCGAAGTTGCCGCGAAACGAGGCGTGAGCGTGATTGAGTACCGACAGGACGATACGCGCGTGGAGGTTAGGGCCAGTGTCGAGGTCACGGGCACCTGGGTCCTGGCGCCGATATCCGCCAGGATCGCTAACCGCCCTGCTGGTACGCTCCCTACAATCGAGAACCTCGCTACCCAACCCGTCCGCTGACCACGTGAGAGCCGCGCATCAATGAAGACCATAGTCCTCGACACGAACGTCCTCCTGGCAGACCCCCAGGCGCTTTTCTCCTTCCCCGATGCCGAGATCGTGATCCCCGACACCGTCCTCGGCGAACTCGACAAGCTCAAGACGTCGCGTGTCGATCCGGATCTGCGCTTCCGCGGCCGCGAAGTCTCGCGCAACCTCTTCGAGCTTTCAGAGGAAGGAAGTCTGAGTGACGGCATAGATCTCGATGGCGGAGGTCGGGTGCGTGTGGTGCCCGTGGACGCCGATGCGCCGATGCCCGAGGGGCTCTCCAGCCGCAACGCCGATGATCGGATTCTCGCGGTGGCGCTTCAGCTCTGCCAGACGGGATGTCCCGACGGTCTAATCATGATCACAAACGATCTCAACATGCTCTTGAAGGCGCAGACGTACGGCTTGGAGGTCGAACGCTATTCGGAAGGCCCGGACGGCGGGTTCGCAAAACGCTACATCATCCGACCGTTCCAGCGCTACCGGGTGCCTCTCGGCATCCTCGCCACATCGTTGGCGATCTTCGCAGCCATCATCGTCATCAGCGTGTGGGGACCAGGCGCGCGAGACACCACGCCCTCGGCCGTGCCTCCCGAGTTCCGTGATCAACTCCCCGCCGCGCAACAGCGCATCTTGGACTATCTGACAACCCTCGAGCGCGATGAGAAGAACCTCGATGCCCGGCTTGACCTCGCCAATCTCTACTACGAACTGCGGTTGAGCACGGGGGATATCCGATACTCCACCTTGGCCATCCGCCATTACGAGCGCTATCTTGAACTGCGGCCGGAGAACCTCGATGTCCGAGCGGACCTTGCCGCATCGTATTTCTACGCTGGGCAGACCGACCGCGCCATCCAAGAGGCCACACGTATCCTTGAACAAGATGGCGAACACGTGCAGGCGCTCTTCAATCTCGGTATCTTCTACTGGCGCGGCCGACAGGATTTCGCGGCAGCAGCAACGCAGTTCCAACGCGTCATCGAGCTCACTGGAAACGCAGACCCGCAGTACCAGCACATCAATGAGGAAGCCACAAGCGCTCTCGAGCAGGTCCGACAGGAAGCGGCAGCGGCAGGCCAGCCGCTGCCCGAAGGGGGAACGTTCTAGCATGCCGAACGTCGATATAGCCATAATCGGTGCAGGGCCAGCAGGCCTTACCGCGGCACTGTACGCAGCACGCGCCCGGGCAAGCACAACCGTCTTTGAGCGCGGGATACCCGGAGGTCAGATCGTCACCACGGACTGGATCGAGAACTACCCTGGCTTTCCGAAAGGCCTCTCGGGACAGGAGCTCGGCGATCTGATGCTTGCGCAAGCCGAGGAGTTCGGAGCACAGGTCAAGCCCTTCACGAACGTGACTTCTGTCCGACCCGAGGCCCTTGATTTCGTGGTGACCACCGAGGACGGTGACGAGTACCTCGCTCGTGCGGTCATCTTCGCCACCGGTGCCGTCCCGAAGAGGCTTGAGGTCCCCGGTGAGGTCGAATACACAGGCCGTGGCGTCTCTTGGTGTGCGACGTGTGATGGTGCACTGTACAGAGACAAGACCGTGTGCGTGATCGGCGGCGGTGACGCAGCCGTCGAAGAGGCGCTCTTCCTCACGAAGTTTGCGGCACGCGTGCATATCGTGCACCGTCGTGACGAGCTGCGGGCAACCAAGTGCATCCAGGAGCGCTGCTTCGACAATGAGCGGATCGAGATGCAGTGGAGCCGTGTGGTCTCATCGATCGAAGGTGATGGAACAAAGGTGACCGGCGTGGTGCTGCAGTCAACGAAAGGTGAGGAGGATCTGCACCTGCCGGTCGATGGGGTGTTCATCTTCGTAGGCATCGACCCGGTCAACGAGGTCGTAGCCGACCTTGTCGAGCTGAACGAGAAGGGGTACATCAAGATAGACCACGATGGTCACACGTCGTGGCCGGGACTATATGCTGCCGGGGATGTCACTGACTCGGAACTCAAACAAGTGATAACCGCTGCAGCCAAGGGTGCTTCGGCGGCGTTTGAGGCACTGCGCTATGTCGATGAGAAGGTCTGCGCCATCTAGGCGCACCACGGAAGGAGACAAAGGATGGCCGATGCATTGATTCATGTCACCGACGCTGAGTTCGAGAGCGACGTAGTGAACGCCGAGAAGCCCGTCGTTCTCGATTTCTGGGCGCCGTGGTGCGGCCCCTGCAGGATGATGGAACCGGTTCTCAAGGAACTCGCCGAGGAGTATGGCGACAAGATCGTGGTCGGCAAGCTCAATGTCGATGAGAACCCTGCGACAGCGCAGAAGTACGAGATCCTCTCCATTCCAACACTGCTCGTCTTCAGCGGCGGTGAAGTGGCCAAGAAGCTTGTCGGCGCGATGCCTAAGAAGCGACTTGTCGAGGAACTCGCTCCCTGGATCGGCTAGAACTATCTGATCAGCAGGCCCCCGGCACCGGGGGCCTGCTTCAGTGCACGTGCTTCACTGCAACGCGATGAAACGGAGTAAGCCGCCATGTGTGAGACCGGAGTCCACACCGGACAACTGAGACTTATGATCGCCCAGGTTGATGACTCGCTTGCCATGGCTCAGCAGTGGCTTGAGCAAGTACATCATCTTGCAGACCACGCCGAGGAGCGCGAAGCAAGCGCGCTTGTGGCCCAGGCAGGAGTGCTTCTGGGCGAGGCCCGCGCCAAGCTGCGGTCCTCCACCGAGATCATCGAGGGTGAACCGGGGAGCACCGTCACAGTCGAGCGCGTCTAGCGCTCCTCCCTGCGCGCTCTCGCGCACACCGGGCAGACCTTCATCGCCGAAGGGCGCTCCAGACCGCTGCGCGCCAACAGGTCATCGTCGCTGAACACCTCTTGTGTAGGCCCGTCGGCAGTGATGGTACCGTCGCTCATGACAATCGTGCGCTCGCACAGCTCAAGCGCCAGGTCCAAATCGTGGGTGGCGATGATCTTCGTGTGGTCAAACGTCGCCAACAGCCCGATAAGATTGCGCCGCGCCCGAGGATCGAGGTTCGACGAGGGCTCATCCATCACAAGCGCGTTCGGGCACATTGCCAGCACCGTAGCAATGGAGACCGCACGCTTCTCCCCACCTGAAAGACGGTACGGTGGACGGTCCTTCAGGTGAGAGGCACCGACCCGAGTGAGCGCATCATCTACCCGAATCGCGACTTCGTTGTCGGGCAGCCCGAGATTCAGCGGGCCGAACGCGACGTCCTCTCCCACGCTCGGCATGAAAAGCTGGTCATCGGGGTCTTGGAAGACCATGCCGATGGATCGCCGGATGTCATGAGCTGTTCGCCTAGTGACGGGGACATCCCCGATGCGCACCTCGCCCTCAGCAGGCATGAGAAACCCCATGAGGTGCATGAGAAGCGTCGACTTGCCTGCCCCGTTGGCTCCGACGAGCGCAACGGACTCCCCGTGTGTCACGGAAAACGAAACGCCGCGCAGCGCCGAAGTGTCGTCGGGATAGCGGAAGTGCACGTTGTGGCAGACGATTGAGTGGTGGCTCATCTGATCACCCCAGTGACAAGGCTGCCTATCAAGAGCGGGATGTTTACGAGGCGGAAGAACACGAACGCCGCCGACCAGCCAAGTACGAACACGGTGTCGCGGGTGGTGAAGCGCAGTACCCCTTCAAGGCGCACCTCACCGTCGAACGCGCGGGCGAGCATGGCTTCGTACACGCGGCGCGCACGCGCGTACGTTCTCAGCAACAGGTGTCCGAGTATCTGCGTATACACACCCATCCCCATGCCGCGCTTCCCAAACGAACGCAAGGCGCGTGCGCGTGCCATGCGCATGGTCTCGCCGCCGAGCACGAAGATGTACCGGTATAGCAGCAAGAGCTGAGTGACGAGCACGTCAGGCAGTCCCAGCCTGCCAAGCGCACGGCACACGCCTGCAAAGCTCGTCGTAGCTATGAGCACGAGTGCCGCGGTCGTGGTGAGAAAGAATCGCATGAGGATGGAGAAGTATGACACCCATCCGCCCGAGATGGCGACGTTGCCGATTGTCACGAACGTCTCACGGTCAAGCAGAGGATTGAACGCACCTACCACCAGCGCAAACGGTGCGACTGCGAGCACCTTTCTGAGCAGGAATCCGGCAGGAAGGTCGGCCTCGGCGACGAGCGCGACCGGAAAGAGCACGAACGGCAGCATCTCTAGGAGCTGGTAGGGGCCGAAAGACACCACACACACCAGAAAGACCAGTGTGGTAATGACCTTCGCGCGGGGATCAAGCCGGTGCACCGGGGTGTCACCGAACGACAACCGGTCAAGCCGGCCAAGATCGTAGATGCCCTCCTCGAGCGTTGACACGGCCCCTCCTATGCCAACCCCTGGCCAGTGGTGGTAGCGACGAACTTGCCGTGCTTCACGCCTTTGGTGCCGATGAGCTCGGTAGCGATGCGCTCGATGACGTGCGGAATGCCTCTAAGCACCAAGACCTCCAGGCAGTGATCGTGGTCGAGATGCACGTGCAGGGTCGAGACGATCTCTTTGTGGTGAGAGTGCTGTTGGGCGGTGAGACGGTCGGAGAGGTCTGATGCGTGATGGTCATAGACAAGCGTCACGGTTCCGACCGCCTCGCCCTCACCTGATTTCCACTGCTCCTGTACGAGCGCGGCGCGCATGAGGTCACGCATCGCCTCCGAACGGTTGACGTAGCCGCGCTCGGCGATGAGCGCATCGAAGCGATCCAGCAGACGCTCATCGACCGAGACTCCGAACCTTACGACAGCAGACACGTCGCCCTCCCTTCATGAATCGCATCCGATAGCACCATGGCGGTGTGTGCGTGACACGGTGCGCACGCGCATGGCGATGTTCGTGCGAATCAGTCAGAAAACCTTGACCCGGTGACAAAGCCTTCGTACGGTGGCAATCGTAGCACGGATTCTTGAGTGGTAACACACACGCCAGTCCGTACGGCGGTATAAGGTGATGGGAGGGCCCCGATGCACATGTCAGACGCCTTGCTCACCCCTGCAGTGGGCGCAGCGATGTGGGGCGCGACGGCGGTCACGACGGTGTACTGTGCCAAGAAGGTGCGCGATGAGCTCGATGAGAGCAAGATCCCATTGATGGGCGTCGCCGGGGCATTCGTGTTCGCCGCCCAGATGCTGAACTTCGCCATCCCTGGAACGGGATCGAGCGGGCACATCGGGGGCGGGCTTCTGCTGACAGCTCTGCTCGGTCCGTATGCTGCGTTCCTCGTCATTGCATCGGTGTTAGGGATTCAAGCGCTGTTCTTCGCAGACGGGGGCCTCATCGCACTCGGCGCCAACATCTTCAACCTGGGGTTCTTTCCCGCGTTCATCGTGTATCCGCTCATCTTCAAGCCTCTCGTGGGTACCGCCCCCACTCGATTGAGGGTTCTCATCGGAAGCGTGCTCGCGGCTGTGGCGAGCATGACGCTGGGCGCGACATCGGTTGTGCTTCAGACGACCATCTCGGGTATCTCCGAGCTGCCGTTTCTCACATTCATGCTCATGATGGTGCCGATTCACATCGCCATCGGCGTCGTCGAAGGGCTCGTCACCGCCGGTGTTCTGCTGTTCGTCCGAGAGGCGCAGCCTGAGATTCTCGACCGTGCAGCCACCGGCCGCTCCTACACGGGACTGGCCCTGCGGCCTGTCATCATCGGCCTGCTGTGTGCCGCGCTTCTCGCAGGTGGTGCCATCGCCTGGTTCGCCTCGGCAAGCCCCGACGGACTGGAATGGTCGATCGAGAAGGTGGCGGGCACCGAGGAGATCGAAGGAGCCACGGGAACCGCTCACAAGCGTTCGCAAGACCTCCAGGAACGGATGAGTCTTCTACCCGATTACTCGTTCAAGTCGGGAACAGAGGATGCGGGGGAGTCAGATGCCGTGTGGCCAGCAGTCGACTTGGGCACCACCACGTCGGGCGTGGTGGGTGCGGCACTCACCATCGCGATGGCAGCGCTCATCGGCTATGCGTTGAAGCGGCGCTCGGGGAATCGGACGGCACGGGGATAGTGCCCGCGACTCTCGGCCTTGAACCACGGTGCGTGGCCCGCGCTGCTACAATGCGAGCGTGACCAAACACCACCATCACAGACGCCCAGTGCTCGAGGCATCCGCAAGCGGGAGCCCTGCGGTGGCACCCACATACCATGAGTGCGCCTCATGCGGCTTTCTTTCCGCCGACCCCGAGTCTGGCGAACGCAGCGGTCCCTGCCCGTTCTGCGGTGAGCCGAGCGACACTCAGCGGGTCTTTCCCACCCAACGGCTGCAGCGTCTCGATGCACGGATTCGCCGCTACCACGAGGAGGGCGAGTCGGAGATCGTCGTGATTCTCGTCGCCGCGTTCCTTGAAGCCATCCTGGAAGACATCATCGACCGCATTCTTGCTGCACACGGTGCTGATGTGGCGGTGCGCGAGGTCGTCCTTGATGGCCAACGTGCTGTGGGTGGCCGTATCGGACGACTCTTTCCGCACCTGACGGGCGAGGTGTTCGAGGATGTCGCCGCGGAACTCGGCTACCGGGAGTTTCCTGCACGCTGGCGCCAGGTGCGCGCGGCCCGCAATGCGTTCATCCACGATTCGCCCTTCAACGAGCCGCAGGAGTCACTTGACGAAGCGATGGCTGAAGAGGCCATGGTCCTCCTCGGCCAGGCATATCGGCTGTTCGTTCTGATTAACAACCGGTTCGTCGCCGATACGCGAGCACCACGCTGCGCACCTGCGGACGGACTCGCGAGAACTCCCTCGTGAGAGCGCTCTCCCTGCACATCTCAGGAGTCGTGCAAGGGGTCGGCTTCCGCCCGTTCGTCTATAATCTCGCTCACTCGATGGGCCTCGAAGGATGGGTTCTCAACTCCTCTGAGGGTGTGTTCTGTCTCGTCCAGGGTGACGACGAGGATGTTGAGAGCTTTCCCCTGCGACTTCGCGCTGAGGCGCCCCCTATGTCAGTGATCGAGTCAATCGATGTGAGCGAGGTCGAGACCGAGCCCCTCACCGGATTCACCATCCGCGAGTCCACCGAGGTCGATGGTGCGATGACCTTGGTGTCGCCAGACATCGCCACCTGCCCCGCCTGCACCGCAGAGCTTTTCGATCCTAACGACCGGCGCTTCGGGTATCCCTTCATCAACTGCACCAACTGCGGACCACGCTTCACTATCATCGATAGCATCCCTTACGACCGGCCATCCACAGCCATGCGGCATTTCTCGATGTGCGCGCAGTGTGCCGAGGAATATGCGGATCCTGCCAACCGTCGCTTCCACGCGCAGCCCGATGCGTGTTTCGTGTGTGGGCCACGGCTCCACCTCGATCTTGCCGAGGGCGTGACGCTGCCGCCTGCCATCGCGCGCACGCTCCCCGGGGATGCCTCGTGGGCGCACGCCACACTCCCTCGCCACCGCAACGAATCCACCGAGCGCTCACGCAGCCAGGCCATCATCTCAGCCGCCGCACACCTCCTGCAGACCGGTCACATCATCGCGCTCAAGGGGCTCGGGGGCTTTCACCTCGCATGCGACGCCACCGACGAGCGCGCCGTGGCCCGCCTGCGGCAACGCAAGAATCGCTGGGGCAAGCCCCTTGCGATCATGGTGGCCAGCGAAGACGATGCCGCCGCCCTGTGTGACCTGTCCGAGCGCGAGCGCTCACTGCTTGCTGGCACCGCGCGCCCGATCATCCTCGCGCGCCGGCACATGGCATCAGCCCTCGCGCCCTCGGTCGCAGGCGCTCTTCCCGACCTCGGTCTCATGCTTCCGTACACCCCCCTCCACCACCTTCTGCTCGCTGCCGTCAACAAACCCCTTGTCATGACGTCTGGCAACCTCTCTGAAGAGCCCATTGCGACTGATAACGCAGAAGCCCTCGAACGGCTCTCACCAATCGCTGACGCGTTTCTCACCCATGACCGTGGCATCCGCTCGCGCTACGACGATTCTGTCGTACGCATCATCGCCGGGCTCGAGCAGCCCATTCGCCGCGCCCGCGGCTATGCGCCGCACCCCATTCGCCTGCCGTTTGAGAGCGACATCAACATCCTCGCAGTGGGACCTGAGCAGAAGAACACCTTCGCCCTGATCACCGGTGATTACAGCTTCGTCTCCCAGCATATCGGCGACCTGGAGAATGCGCTCACCCTCGAACACTTCGAACACACACTCGCGCTGTACGAGCGGCTCTTTCGTGTGACCCCCGCACTTGTCGCATATGATCTGCACCCTGAGTACCTCTCCACGAAGTTCGCGCACACGCTCGACCTGCCCAAGATCGGCGTACAGCACCATCACGCACACATCGCCGGCGTCGCGGCCGAGCACGGTGTGACCGATCCCGTGATTGGGATCGCATTCGATGGGACGGGCTACGGTGAGGACGGCCACATCTGGGGCGGAGAGGTCCTCCTTGCGACGTGGCAGGGTTTCGAGCGTATCGCGCACCTGCGTGAAGTCCCGCTTGTGGGTGGCGCGGCTGCGATTCGCCGCCCTGCGCGCATGGCCGTAGGCACGCTTCTGGCTCTTGACTCCGCCTTGCTCGCGCACCCTGGCGCCCAGCCGCTCCTATCGCGGTTGGCCGAGGGCGAACAGCATCTCCTCGCTCGCATGGTGCAGCGCGGCGTGAACAGCCCGCTCACCTCGTCCATGGGCCGGCTGTTCGACGCAGTGGCCGCGCTAGCGAATGTGCGTGACGACGCCATCTACGAAGGGCAAGCCGCCGTGGAACTCGAGGCCGCCATCGACCCTGAAGCCCAGGGCGCTTATTCTTTTTCCATCTCTGGCAGCGGGCCTTCCATCATCGATCAACGCCCCGTTATCGATGGTGTGCTCGCCGATGTCGCCGCCGGTGTGAGCAAGTCGGTGATCGCCACCCGCTTCCATCGCGCGGTGGTGGGTTGTATAGTCTCTAGTGCGAGGATGGCAGCTGCCGACTCGGGCGTTCGACACGTCGCGCTCTCGGGAGGCGTCTTCCTCAACAGGTTCGTGCTTGAGGGTGCATGGCAGGGTATCCGTGATGCCGGTCTGGAGCCCCTGACGCATGTCCGCTTGCCAGTGAGCGACGGCTCCGTCGCATACGGGCAGGGCGTCGTGGCGTGGTCAAGGCGACACGAGGCGTAACGACAGGCTGGCCTGGCGTCGTACGCCGCGCGGAGGAGGTAGGCAACGTATGTGTCTTGCAATCCCAGCGCGTGTGACCAACATCGGTGAGCACAACATGGCCGAAGTGGACATCATGGGTGTCTCGCGCCATGTCAGTCTCGACCTCGTTCCCGAGGCCCAGGCAGGCGATCACGTACTCGTCCACGCCGGTTTCGCCATACAGGTAGTGGATGAGGAGTTCGCAAAAGAGACACTGGATCTCCTTCTCCAGCTCGATATGTTCCAACCCGACGGGGCCTGAGACCGTGAACCTCTCAGGATTTCGCGACCCGGTAGTCGCCGGTCGCCTCATCGAGGCTATCCACCAGACCGCCACACAGCCCATGACGCTCATGGAGGTCTGCGGCACGCATACGGTGTCCATCGCCAAGAACGGGCTGCGCAACGTATTGCCCGACACCATCCGGCTACTCTCCGGTCCTGGGTGCCCTGTATGCGTGACGGGTAACGCCGATATCGACATGGCGATCGAGTTCGCTCGGCAGCCCGACGTCATAGTCACCACGTTCGGGGACATGATGAAGGTCCCGGGTTCGCGCTCATCCCTATCGCGGGAGAAGGCAGACGGCCGCGACGTGCGCATCGTGTATTCGCCTCTCGACGCGCTTGCACTGGCCGAACGAGAGCCCTCCAAGCAGATCGTCTTCATCGGCGTAGGATTCGAGACGACCGTGCCTCTCATCGCGGCTGCTATCAAGCGCGCCGCCGACTCGCAGCTCGACAACTTCTCGGTGTTCTCGGCACACAAGACCGTGCCCGCGGCCCTCGGCGTGCTTGTGAACGACCCTGAGGTTGCCATCGACGCGTTCATTCTTCCTGGCCACGTCTCGTCTATCATCGGTCTGGAGCCCTATCGCTTCCTCGCCGAGGAGTACTCCGTCCCCAGCGTGATCACCGGTTTTGAGCCGGTCGACATCTTGCAGGGCATCTGGATGCTCGCCAAGCAGCTTTCCGAGGGCAGAGCCGAGATTGAGATCGCGTATACGCGCGGAGTGCCGGCTGAGGGCAATCCCACAGCGCTGGCATTGGTCGATGAGGTCTTCGAGCCCATTGACGCCGAGTGGCGCGGCATCGGAGTCATCCCAGGTACGGGTCTGGCTCTGCGCGAGGAGTATGCAGCATACGATGCGGTGAAGAAGGTCCCGGTATGCCCCGAACCGCCGAAGGACATACCCGGATGCCAGTGCGGCGAGGTGCTGCGCGGCGTGAAACTCCCCTACGAGTGCCGCCTTTTTGCCAAAGCGTGCGTACCCGAGCATCCTGTGGGTCCATGCATGGTGTCTTCTGAAGGTTCGTGTGCCGCGTACTATCGTTACACCGATCACGGCAGATCGTAGACAAGGGACACGCCGCACGCGCGGAGAGTCCCGGACGGGGGCCTAATGTCGCACGAAACCATCCTACTGGCACACGGCAGTGGCGGCACGCTCATGCAACGCCTCATCGACGAGGTGTTCGTCATGGGCTTCGGCGACGCCGGTGGACCGGCCATCGATGATGCCGCTTCACTTGACATCCCTACATCGCGTATTGCGATGTCCACGGACAGCTACACCGTCTCTCCGCTCGTGTTTCCGGGAGGAGACATCGGGCGACTCGCGGTCTGCGGCACGGTCAATGACGTGGCCACCTCAGGAGCACGTCCGCTCTACCTCTCAGTAGGCTTCATTCTTGAGGAAGGGCTGCCTATTGATGATCTGAGACGCGTGCTCGTCTCCATGCATGATGCCGCGAACGAGGCGGGTGTGCGCATCGTGACGGGCGACACGAAGGTCGTCGAGCGCGGGCACGGTGATGGCATGTACATCAACACCGCCGGTGTGGGTGCCCTTCCTCCCGGAGTATCGCTTTCGGCAGCTAACTGCCGACCTGGTGACGTCGTGTTGCTGTCGGGCACTCTGGGCGACCACGGCATCACGGTGGTATCCACGAGGGAGGGCCTGGAGTTCTCCACCGATCTGCGCTCGGATGCCGCACCCCTCAACCACCTCACCGCTGCAGTGCTTGAAGCAGCTCCCGGCGTTCGTTGCTTCCGCGATCCCACACGGGGCGGTTTGGCCTCCACGCTCAACGAAATGGCGGCGACATCAGGTGTCTCCATAACCGTTGAAGAGACGCGAGTGCCGGTGCATTCGCAGGTCCTAGGCGCGTGCGAGATGCTCGGTTACGACGTCTACCAGGTGGCGAACGAGGGCAAGATGGTGGCTATCGTTCCGCCCGATCAAGCCGAGGCCGCCGTGGATGCCATGCGGTCCGCACCTTATGGTGAGGACGCAGCCATCATCGGTGAGGTTCGCGAGGACCACGCTGGCACCGTGTACGTTCGCACATCATTCGGGGCCACGCGAATCATGGATATGCTCGTAGGCGAACAGCTGCCACGGATCTGCTGAGTGCAAAGCTTGGACGGACAACCCCGCACGTGAGTCCGCTCCTCTCGCCAACACCCGCATCTGGGTATGCCCGTATCGTGACTGCCGCCACAGTGTGGGGCTCTATCGCGCTGTTTGTGCGAGCAACCGGCGCCAACCCTGCAGTCATCGTCTTCTGGCGCGTGTTCTTTGCCTCGCTCGCCATCGGCGCGTACTTGGCGTTCAAGGGCCGACTGGGCGAACTCCCGGCTCTTCCGGGGAGAATGAGACTTCGCATCCTTGGCATGGGCATGTTGCTAGCACTGAACTGGGTGTTCTTTCTCGCCGCGCTCACGCTCACGAAAGTCGCGGTCGCGGTGCTCCTCGGGTATCTCGGCCCAGTCTTCGTCGCCGTACTGAACCCGCTTGTGTCTCGCCAACCCTTTGACCGGCGAATAGTCTTACCGCTTGCACTCGCTCTTCTTGGAATCGCAATCATTGTGGGCCCACAAGACCTCGCATTGAGCGGCGGCACCCACCTGCTTGGCGCCGCGTGCGCTCTGGCCTCCTCGGTGATCTACTCGTTTGTCATCGTGTTCGTGAAACGGCTGCTTGAGGGCGTGCCCGCGAGCACGTACATGTTGGGAGAGTACCTGGCCGCGAGTGCGGTACTCCTGCCCGCCGCGCTGTTGCTCCCCGGCCCATCAGGCAAGATGGAGTGGGCCGCGCTTGTGACCATAGGCGTCGTTCACACCGCGTATACCGGTGCGCTCTTCCTCACGGGTCTGCGACTCGTGCCCGCCGACCGAGCGGCTATCCTCACCTACGCAGAGCCCGTCAGTGCGGTCATCTTCGCATCGCTCTTCTTAGGCGAGCCACTCACACCGACTGTGGCTCTCGGCGGCGCGGCCGTGGTGGCAGCTGGCATCCGCGTCGCGCGCCTCGCTCCCGCGACCACATCATCGGTCGAAGGCCCATTGGTGCCCATCTCCGCTACCGACGACCCCCTTCTTACCGACCACCTGGATACTTGAGGGCTATACTCAAGTATTGCGCCCAGCGCACCGCCACGAACCAGGAGGCCTGTGATGGATGCTATGACCCGGCTGCTAGAGGCGGATGCAATCGCTCGCCTCGCCGACCGCGATCCCACTCTGTTCACCGACGACCCTGGCCTGCACGCATCCATCCTCAACCGTCTGGGGTGGACGAGGTTAGCGCACGAAGCAGCCGACACGCTCCCGCTCGTGATGAAGCTCTCTTCCGAGATTGCTCATGAGCGCTTCACCGACATCGTGCTCCTCGGCATGGGCGGCTCCTCGCTTGCGCCGCTTGTCATGAACGAGGTTCTCGACTCAACTGAGGGGGCCCCCCGACTGCATGTGCTTGACAGCACCGCCCCGTCAGAGACACACCGTCTGATGGCATTCCTCACCCCCGAGAGAACGGGGTTCGTCGTAGCGAGCAAGTCAGGGACGACCGTCGAGCCGCTGTCGTTGTACGCGATCTTCCGCGAGTGGATGGACGGCGCGCTCGGACGTGAGGCTGCAGGTGCGCACTTCATCGTCGTGACAGATCGGGGTACACCGCTGCAGCAAAGACAGCAGCAGGACATGATGCGCGTGACAATCAATGCACCTGCCGACGTCGGCGGCCGGTTCTCGGCGCTCTCGGCCTTCGGTCTTGTGCCCGCTGCACTTGCCGGACTCGACGTGACCGCGCTGATCGCACATGCAAGCGCCATGGAGGAGATGTGCCGGCTCCCCGCCCGCTCCAATCCAGCAGCTCAGCTAGCCGCATGGATGGTCGATGCATTCGAAGTCGGCCGCGACAAGCTCACGCTCGTGACATCGCCACGGTACCGGTCGTTGGGCTTGTGGGTGGAACAGCTCGTCGCCGAGTCGACCGGCAAACGCGGAATCGGCATCGTGCCGGTGCTTGAAGACGGCTCCGTTCATCCATCCGCGTACGGCGACGATCGAGCACTCGTCGTCGTGCGTGAGGAATCTGCCGCCGACGCGGCCGCACATGCGCAAGACGCGAGAGAGACAGGGACTCCCGTATTCGAGCTGCTCGTACCCGAGCCTGCCGGAATCGGTGTGGAGTTCGTGCGCTGGGAACATGCGGTGGCCCTCGCGGGTTTCCTGCTGGGCGTCAACCCCTTCGATGAACCCAACGTGGCCGAGGCGAAGGCTGCCACCACCGGTGTGCTCGATGGCTCGGTGGCCGTGCCCGCGGCCGATGGCGACATCGACGGCGTGGCGGTGACCTCGGCTGGAAACCTCGTCGGCTCCACGCTGCCGCCGAGCCTTCCGCAAGCGCTGGCACCGCTTCTCGACAGTCTCGCCGAGGGTTCCTACCTCGCTATACTCGCGTACCTGCCAGACTCCGAGGCGCTGCTGGGCCCGCTGCGCACGGCTGCGGCTGCCATCTCCTCGCATCGTCGCGTCCCCGTGTGTGTGGAGCTGGGGCCGCGATATCTGCACTCGACGGGACAGCTGCACAAAGGCGGCCCTGCCACTGGCTCGTACTTGTTGATCACGACACGCAGTGATGAAGACCAGTGGATTCCCGGCCAGCCGTTCACATTGGGTGCGCTCTTTCGCGCACAGGCCGAGGGCGACCTCGTCACGCTCGCCACGCACGGTCGTGCTGTCATGCGGCTCGACTTGGCCGATGAGTCGCCTGGTGCGGTAGGCGCAGCGGCCCGTGCGCTCACTTCTGCGGCTCAATAGCCGACACCTTGTATCCGGGAACCGATGCGGGCCTGCCCTCTGGGACGTAGAGGGCAGGCCCGCGCGCTTCAGACAGCTCATGGGTCGAAGCTGTCCGCCGGGGGTTACTTCTGACTGCTCGAGAACATCCCAGCCACCTTGTCCAGACCGAGATCGCGCTCGTGACGTTCGCTTGCAGTACCGTGGATCCGCATCCAGATCTCGTCGACGTTCTTAGGAAGCTGCCCATCGATCTTGCTTACGACAATGATGGTAAGCAGCGCCGCAGGGAAGGTGAACACCGTAGGAAACGTCAGACCGCCCAGTGAGAACAGGACGCCTTCCGTTCCCAGATGGCCCAACTGCCTGAGAACATTCATGACGATGAAGAAGATCGACCCGCCACCGCCGATGACCATGCCAGCGATAGCACCCCGCTCCGTAGTCTGCCGCCACCAGATTCCCGTCAGCAGCATCGGCACGAATGCGCTCGAGCCCAGCGAGAACGCCCACGTCACCATCATCGCGATGAGCGCAGGGTACGCCTTATCAAGCCCCACATAGGGGATACCGAGGCCGATCAGCAGAGCAAGGATCGCGAAGAACAGCACGGAGACCTTGCCGACAAGCACCTTGCGCGCCTCCGAGGCGTCCTGGTTGATGTACTTCTCATAAACATCATGTCCCACCGCAGACGCAGCAGCGATCAACAGGCCAGCGGTCGTCGAGAACATGGCGGCGAATGCGCCTGCAGCTACCGCACCCATCAACCACTCACCGCCAAGGACCTGCGAGAGCGTGGGCATGACCGCATCGGACTTCAAAAGCAAGCCATCGACGTACGTCGCATTCAAGGGCGCGGTGCCCGCACGCCACGCATTGTCGATGATGACCTTGCCGGCAAGGCCGGCGATGGGTGCAAGGATGTAGAACGTCCCGATGAAGATGAGCACCCAGAAGGTGGAACGGCGTGCCGCCGAGCCAGATGGGTTCGTATAGTACCTGTTCAAGATGTGCGGCAGGCCGGCCGTGCCAAGCACCAGCGCCAGCACCATCGAGAACTGATCTAGGCCGTTGTAGCGATGCCCCGGCTCATTGAAGAACGCGTCGCGCAACGCGTGCAGCTTGTTCTTCGCAGGGACGAGCACGTTTGCCGTGGCTTCCGGATCGCCCGCGTCCACAATCGTCTTGACCTCGGCGAACGCGCCCTCGCTCATGCTGGCCTCAGCCACCGCAAGCAACGCGCCGTCGTCGGCAGTGAGCTCAGCGACGGTGAACGTCTTCACATCCCGGTGCGGCTCGGACGTGGCTTCTGCCAGAGCCTGCGGGTAGTTGAAATGCCCTGCCGTGAACGCGAACACGGCGACGAGGAACATAGCTATCCACAACCACCAGAACTGGAAGATCTGGTTGATGGTCGTACCCTTCATGCCGCCAACCATCACATAGAACATGATGATCGCCGAGACGATGAGGACCCCTGTATTGTAGGGATTGAGGCCGAACAAACCCGCACCCACGAGCACCGTCCATGTCGTGCCTGCGCCATACATCTGCGGTGCCATGTAGAACAAGCTGGTCATCAGAACCATGACCACGGTGACGAGGCGAATCCTGTCGCTGCCGAAGCGCCCATATGCAAAGTCAGCCACGGTGTACTCACCGAAACGACGAAGTGCCGAGGCGATGAACAACACCACGACGATGAAGCCGCCCGCAAAACCAGCGGCGTACCACACACCGTCAAGACCAGAAGCATATACCGCGGCGGCGACACCAAGGAAGGATGCCGCAGAGAGATAGTCGCCTGAAATCGCCGAGGCATTGGCGATCGTACCCACCTTGCGGCCTGCCAGGTAGAAATCGGCGGTCGTACGCGTGAAGCGGCGTACGAAGATGGACAGACCGATAGTGAAGACGGTGAGTGCCACGACCATGACGATCGCGATGACGTTGAGGTGACCCACGTCACTCACCTCCCTCTTCTGCAACGGCTGTTCGTGCGGCGATTTCGTCTGCCATGTCGGCGAGGCGCTCATCGAGCGCATCGGCCTTCTTGATGTATGTGTAGGCAAGCGCCCACAGGAACAAGTAGTACAGCAACGAGACCACGAGATAGTTCAGCGTGAAACCGCCCCAGATCTTGACGGCATACCATCTCTCCCACCAGACCGACCCCGCCGGAATCGCCAGAGTCACGAGAAAGAACACGGCCCCGTACGTGAAGCTGAGTTTGCGCTGCACTCGGAACACAGCATCGACGCTCTCGATCGTGTCGACGTGCCTTCCATGCTGTACCTGCGCCCTCGAACCTTCTCGCCCGGTCTTCTCGGCACTGCTCGCCATCTCCCACACCTCCTCATGTTCTTCCGCCTGTCGAGGCGGCCAACACAGTACGAAGCTCGCTACCGCCACATCAGGCTGACTTGACAACGAGCACGGGGATCGGTGACCCCTTGACGACCGTCTCTGCAACCGAGCCGAGCGCGATGCGCTTGAGCCCCGTTCGACCGGTGTCGCCGCAGATGATGAGGTCGGCATCCCACTCGATTGCCTCGGCGACGATGCGTTTCGCCACGCCGCCCTTCACGATCTCAACCTCACAGACAACGCCGTTGCGCTCGGCCATGGTCTTGGCGATGACAAGGCCTTTGACCGATGGATCGACGCCCTCGAACTGCGTCTCGTCCATGGCCTCTTCCGGATACTCAAGCTGCTCATAGCCGGTATCCACGTAGATGGCCTTCATGGTCGCGCCAAACGTCTTCGCCATGATGACCGCCATCTCCGTCGCTGCCACCGAAGGCTCAGAGCCGTCGGTGGGAACCAAGATCCGATCGACCTCAACGCACACTTCCTGGATGTCACCGAGCTTGACATCCTCGGCTGCGCCCCTGATACAGACCTTCATGCGATTCACCTCCCGCGTCGGGGGTCTCGCGACCCCGGACCCACACGTCCCTCAGTTACCGTAGCCTCATCAGCAGCGGGGGGATACGACGGAGCGGTGTACGGAGATGTATGCTCGACAAAAGGGGGTCGTCAGGCGGCGTGCGGCATTCGCGGGGCCGTATCATGCCTCCGATGCCGTTCGCCCGCGCGCAGACGCCGCTCGCGGTCGATACGGGCATGCACGACCAGCAGCAAGGCTGCAAGGCAAGGCAGGCGGGTGCTGGGTTGTCTGAGGGCGGGTGCGCGGCCTACAGTGTCACGACGCGTGCTTGCGCAACCCCCGCGCCGACGGATATCAGCGCCACGCTGCGCGCTCGGCCCTGTGTCCGCGGCTCTGTGGCCGAACCCGGATTGACGCACAGGACGCCACCGCGGCTCTCGACAAGCGGTCTATGAGTGTGCCCGCTGATGACAAGCCCGACACCTTTCGGAACACGCAGGCCGCCGACGCTGTGGACTACCAGCGCGCGAAGCGGTCCCACAGTGAACAGCGCAGTATCCGGAAGGTCAAAGGCCCAGGGGGCGTGATCAGTGTTGCCGCGCACCGCTACGACAGGTGCCACGGCCTCAAGCGCCAACAAGATGTGCTGCCCGCCGATATCGCCCGCATGTACTATGAGATCGGTCTCGGCAAGCGCCTCCAAAGCGCGTGGATCGAGTTCACCATGTGTGTCCGAGATGGCGCCGATATGCGCCGGGGACTCGAGGTGCAGCACGTCACAGACCCAGAACCTTCTTGAGCGACGGCACTCGCCTGCGTGATACGGGCACCTGCGTGGCTTCGTGGTCCTTCAACGTGAGTAGAAGCGTGCCGCCGTACATAGGTACCACCTCACGCACCTGGCCGAGGTTCACAAGGTAGCGGCGGTGCACACGAAAGAACCCGCTCGGCTCCAGCCGCTGCTCAAGCTGAGCAAGCGAGATCGTGGAGAGATAGCGCTCGCGGTTCGTGTGCAGATACGAGTAGTCGTCCTTGGCCATGATGTAGAAGATGTCCTCGACCTGCAAGAGGAGCTTCTTGCCGGCTTTCTCCACCCAGATGCGCTCGACACGCGCGCTATCTTGTTGTGTCGGAGCAAGCCGTTCGATGGCGATCTTCAGCCGGTCCAGCTCCACGGGCTTGACAAGGTAGTCCGTCGCCGCCACCTCAAAAGCCTTGACAGCGTGCTCGCTGTACGCCGTCACGAACACGATCGACGGCTGGCGCTCGAGTTCTGCCAGCGTCTCGGCCAGCTGAACGCCCGAGAGTCCGGGCATGTCGATGTCGAGAAAGACCACGTCGTATGGGATCGCCTTGATAAGCTGGAACGCCTCTGAGGCGTTGGATGCCTCGCCCACGACCTCTACGCCGCCCACCTCATCGAGCAAGAAGCGCAGCTCGGAGCGGGCCGGAGCCTCATCATCGACCACCAGTGCCTTGAGCGCCATCTGCACCTCCCTCTGTCACACCGTCCGGAGTGATCGTGATAAGCACGTGTGTCCACTGTCCTGGCTCGCTTCTTACCGTCAACCCAGAGCCGGGCCCGTAGTAACCCTTGAGCCTATCGTCCACGTTCTTCAACGCGATTCCAAGTCCCCGCCCGAATCCCGGTTCGAGGACGCGCGGTATGTCTTCGAGTTCGATGCCCACGCCGTTGTCGGAGACCTCTATCTCGATGTTCCCGTTAACGTGGTGAGCTCCCACGCAGATGCGAAGCGTTCCCTCGGCCTTCATGCCGTGCTGAACGGCATTCTCGACGATGGGCTGCACGGCGAAGGCAGGGACGAGCGTGTCAAGAACCCCCTCATCAATCTCTTCCACGACCTCGATGCGATCAACGAAGCGAGCAAGCTCGAAGTGCAGATACGTACGCACATACCGCAGCTCGGTGGAGAGCGGCACGAGCTCATCGCTTGCCTCCAGCGTGCGACGGTAGAACCATGCGAACTCCCGCAGCAAGGTACGAGCCTTCTCGGAATCAGTGCGAATGAGCATCGCGATGGTGTTGATGGTGTTGAAGAGGAAGTGCGGGTGGATCTGCGCCTGCAATGCCTTCAGTTCCATCCGACAGGCCAGTTCTGTCTGACGGTCAAGCTCTGAGAGCTCGAGTTGGGTGGAGAGCAACCGCGCGAGGCCCTCGGCCATGGCCACCTGTGTCTCGTTGAGCAACCGGGGCGTCGTATAGTAGAACTTCAGCGTCCCCACAGGCTGACCGCGCATCTCGAGCGGCACCACGATTGCCGCACGGAGAAGGCAACTGCGCTCTGGACAGCCTATCTCAGCGCTCGTCGCCAAGATGCGATGCTGGTTGAGGTCGAGCGCATCTCGTGTGCCACGGGTGAGAATCGGACCACCGACAGCATGGTGGTCCTCTCCGAGTCCCGCAAAGCCGAGGATGGCATCGGTATCCGTGATGGCGACCGCGGCGGCCTCAGAGTTGTCGAGGGCAAGACGGCACACCGCGCCCGCGCTCTCCTCGGTCAGACCGGTGCGCAGGTGCGACAGCGACTCGTTGGCGATCTGCAGAATCTGATCGGAATGACGGGCTTTGAGGTGGTCGGGGCGGCTCACCCACCGTGCGATGACGCTGCCCATGGCGATGAACGTGAGCCCCAGAAGCGAGGCAAGCAGCACCCAACGTGGTGGTGCGGAGCTGATGAGCACCCATGCGGCCACGATGGCCAACACGGTCACCGCGAACAGGAGAAGCGAATCGAAGAGTATGGTTCTCCTCGGTGTCACGTTCGTGCCCTCACCCTTGCCCTGACGCGCATCCAGTAGGCCCTATCAGAAAGACGAGGCGATCGCTCATCTCGGTCATGCCCAACTTACGGTAGAGCGCCCGCGATGCGAGGTTCTCTTCTTGTGTGCACAGGCTCACCGTAGCGACCTCGGCTCGCTGTAGATATGCAAGCGTATCACGCGCAAGCGCCTCGCCCACCCCTTGCCGGCGTGCGGCAGGACGCACTGCGAGGCGACCGAGCGTGCCGCTGTTTCTCATGATGAGGGCGAGGCTGTAGCCGAGAAGCCCCCGCGCAGCGTGGGCGACGATGATGTGCTCTTCTTCGAGATACCGCGATAGTCTCGCCGGCCCATAGCGCCAGAACTCAGCGAAACACTCACTGTCGACGTCTGCGATCTCAGAGAGATCGCTTGCGACCGCAGGCCTGAGAGAGACCTCCGGTGGCGCGAGAGAACCTCCGGCAAGCGGCGCGCCACCATGTTTCAGGAGCACGAGCGTCTCGTGGAGGCGCATGCCCGCGCGCGTGTATGCATGCGCGACCCCAACGGTGACAAGCGGGCTTAGCACATGACCGTATCCCTGCCGAGCAGCGATGTCCATGACCTGCTCCACCAGTGAAGACACGCGGTCAATACCGCACCATATCGCGCGTATTGCAAGCACGTCCAGGTGTTCGCGCCACGGTTCGAGCAACACTCCCTCACCGCGATCGGTGACCTGTACACGCCACGCTCCCGCAGCACGAGACTCCTCGAAGCCAGCGCGAGAGTTGAACAAATGCGCCGACTCGACCGCTGGCCAGAGCCCATCAGCTTCCCTCGCCGAGGCGGGACGCAGAACGTATGCGCTCACAGGACACCAGCCTCGGTAAGGCCGAACAGGATTCCCACGATTCCGAGGATCACGGCGAAGAACACGCGAATGGTGCGCTCAGCTGCGATGTGGTTGAGGCGTGCCCCTGCGACCGCGCCAAAGATGACCCCCAAAGTGAGCGCAAGCGCGAGATTGAGATCGACGTGGCCGAGCGCCCAGTGCGTGATCGAGCCTGGGACCGCAAAGATCGCCACAGACACGAGGCTCGTGCCTATCGCGCGTTTGAGCTCCATATCCAACACTCGACTCAACAACGGCACGAGAACGAAGCCCGCCCCAAGCCCCAGGAAGCCCGAACAGAAGCCAGCTGTGACTCCCACCGCAGCAGCCGACACCCAGCTGGTTCCGCCTCTGCGTTCGAAGCTCTCGTGTCGCGAATCGCTGTCAAGCAGCATGTCGATTGCGACGAACACGATAACCGCGGCGGTCGCCGCCAATACAGCCCCGCCACCGACGACGCGTGTGAGCGCAGCGCCTGCGACGGCAGCGGGAACCCCCCACACCCCGACCAACAAGCCCGTGCGGACATCTGCGCTCCCCTGGCGCGCATGGACGACAGCGCCGGTGATGGCGGTCGGCAAGATGACGGGCAAAGGCGTGCCCACTGCGATGAGATCAGGATAGCCGAGAAGCATTCGGATCGCGGGCGTGGTGATGATGCCTCCGCCGATACCGAACATGCCGGATACCACGCCCGCGCCCAGCCCTATGAGCGTGGCGGGCAACCAGCCCGTCACGGCCCTTCGTCGCCCCGAACAACCGGGAACCGCCCCGTGATAGCGCCCCGGTCAACGGTGCGCTCGCCTGTGAACAGAGGTTTCAGGGCGACATCGTCCCAGATGCGGTCCATCAGAATGGGCCACCTGCGCTGGAAGTCGAAGTAGTGCTGGCAGTGTTCACGCGCATACTCAGGTGCATCCTTCATTGCGACGCGCGCCACCCGGAGGTAACGTCCGCCCTCCTTGCGCGAGAAGCCGTGCAAGAACGCGGTGAGTATTGCGCGCCAGGACACGGCTGAGGAGATGAAGACGCCTGGGTACGGCGCCATGGACTCAGGCGTCACCTGTCTCAGGTCCACCTGCGATTTTGCGAACTCTATCTTGCGATGCTCATAGATGAATCGGTAGACATCCTGGCGAAACTGCAGCGCGGGACTTGCGAGACGCGGCGGCCGATGGATGAGTGACCAGTCGCCATCAAGGAACACGTCGCCACCATGCATGCGTGCGTTGATGACGTAGTCGATGTCCTCGCCACGCACTACCCAGGGGTCGAAGGACACGTTGCAGAACATATCGCGATGCAGCACCAGACAGCCGCCGAACGCCACCGGCGAGGGCGTTATGCGCGGCGGGCGACCGACGATGGAAAGCGCCTCGTTAAACGCATCGGCCTTGCGCCAGAACATGTCGCGCAAACGTGGTGCTTCATGACGCTGGTAGTTGCCTTCTCCATCCGTGTAGTAACCCGTCTTCGCAAGGATTCGACGCGAGCTACCCTTGTAAGGCTCACCCACGCCTTCCATGGCTTTGTCGAGATACGCGGGATCGTTGATGATCTGATCGTCGTCGATGAACAACACCGTCTCGCAACCGAAGACCGCCGCCGCGATCAAGCCAACGTTGCGCACCGCGCCATATCCCACAAGGCTCACGCCAGGGATGAGGTCGGCGAACTCAAGCTGTTCAAGCCGACGGTGAAGCGAGCCGAGCTCTGCTGGACCGAAGACGAAGGCGTCTATTCCCGGGAAATCGGCAAGTATCTTCCTCACGCGGTCCTCGGCAACATGCTCGATCGAGGGATCGGTGGCAGCCACGGTGATCACCACACGGCCAAGGCCGGTGAGAGCCTCAAGGGAGCGCAAACACGCGGGGAGCGTACCCTCGGAATCAACCGGTGTCGGGTGATCGTATGCGGCAAGAAGGGACTCTGATACCCGCCCGCGGCGAGTCGTCCAAAAGGTGGGGATGATCACGCAAGGCGTCACGTATGGTCGCTTTCCTCTCGCATCTGCACGATTAGTCGTACGCTGCACGATTCTACCGCTTCCGCCGGCATTTCGCGTGACGGTCTCGATCCCTCCGATGCCCCTCGGAGAATAGAGGCCATCGGATGGCTCTCACTCCACCACCCCAAGATCGTGGCCGCATGCCGCACAACCCCCGTTGGCTGTTGCACGATCGGTGATGGCGTAGCCTTCCCGCGCGATGGCTCGTGCGCCGCACGAGGGGCACATGGTGTCTTCTGTCCCCGCCTCAGCGATGTTGCCGAGGAACACATAGTGCAACCCCTCCTCCTGCCCTATGCGTCGCGCTTCTCGCAACGTGGCGATGGGCGTAGGGTCGAGGTGCTTGAAATCGAGGTAGGGGAAGAAGCGCGTGATATGCCACGGGGTGTCGGGTCCTAGCGCTTCGACGATCCACCGCGCGATGGCGCGCAGCTCCTCGGCTGAGTCGTTGATCGTGGGAACTACGTTCGTCACGACCTCTACGTGCATATTCCAATGCGTCTTGGCGCGCTCGGCGGCGGCGAAGACTGGCTCTGGGGAGGGCACTTTGCAGAGCGTCTTATACGCCCGGTCGGTGGCGCCCTTTACGTCCACGCGCCACACGTCGATGTAGGGGCCGAGAAAATCCAGACCCTCGGACGTGATATACCCATTGGTGACCATGACGGTGAACAGGCCAGCGTCGCGGGCAAGCCGAGCGCAGTCACGGACATACTCGGCCCAGATCACTGGTTCGTTGTAGGTGAACGCCACACCTGTGCATCGATGGTCAAACGCAGCAGTCACGACACTCTCGGGCGCCATGAACACCTCACGAACAGTGCCGTCCTCCGGGCCGGCGCGGCTGATTTGCCAGTTCTGACAGTGACCGCACCTCATCGTGCATCCCACGCTGCCAAGCGAAAGAACGAGTGAGCCCGGGTGATAATGGAAGACCGGTTTCTTCTCGATGGGGTCTGCAGCGATGGATGACACCACACCGTATGTCAGCGCCTCAAGCGTACCGCCTGTGTTGCGCCGGACGTGACATACACCGGTGTGGCCCTCGGCGATGAGGCAGCGCCAGGGACAGAGCTCACACCGGACACGGCCGCCTTCCGGATGCCACACCTCTGCAACATGCACCGCCAGCCTCCCACCACTCGATTGCCGCACACCTGTCGTCACAGTGATACCCAGTTCTGACATGCACGATTGGCATCGGCTATCCGGGAGGGCTGCAAGCAGCCCGCTCAACCTATCGCGAAGCCGTGTGGAGCAGGCGGTCGGCCAGCCCGGTACGGCGTAGCAGTGTGGCGAGCGGCCAGCCAAGCCCATAGACGATGAACGCCTGCCCCGCCCCCACCGTCACGACACCTGCCAGATACACCAGCACACGGCCCGCAGCGGGATCAATCCCGAACAGCGGCTCGCCCGAGAGTCCAAGCGCGGCTAGCATGAGGGGAAGATACGCCGGGATGATGAGCGCATTGAAGATGACCGGCCCTGCCAGTGCCACGCCCGCTCTCATCCGAAAGCGCCAGGTCCACACTGCTCCAAGCAAGGTCGCGGTGGAACCGAACACGACATCTAGCAGGGCGATCGGACCGACCTGGGCAAGCAACGAGGCATTCGCGACCACGGCACCAAGTGCTAGCCCTGGTATGGCCGCAGGCGTGAACAACGCGATGGCAGTGAGCGCCTCGCTCAAGCGCAGCTGCACTGGGCCCCAACCAAGCTGACCAGGAATCTGCAAGGTCGCGATGGTAGCCACAGCATACACGGCTGCTATCACGCCTGCCTGCGCGAGCGCCCGCGTCGTCACTCTGGACCGTGGCCGTGGGGGCATGGTCACCCCCGTGGGAGGCGGACTGTGAAGATCGAGCCTTCGCCGACGGCACTGCGCACGTCAATGGTGCCGCCGATGACATCGACCGTCGTCTTCGCAATGGCGAGGCCCAACCCGAACCCTCCGGAAGCCTCCGTTCGGGACGCGTCAGAACGGTAGAATCGCTCAAAGATGTTGGGCAGGTCATCGGCAGGGATCCCGCATCCGGTATCCGTGATCTCGAACACGATCTCGTTGCGTTCACGGTAGGTCCGCAGCGTCACGCTTCCGCCCTCAGGCGTGTACTTGCACGCATTGTCAAGCAGCACCGCCAGCACGTCCTCCACCCGATCAGGGTCGCTCGTCACGAAGAGCGGTCCTTCCTCGGGCCCAGCGATGTCGAGGTGCTTGACCTGGTGGCGCGTGGCGGCTGCGGCGAGAGCCTCGCGGGCCACGGCATTCGCGTCGAACTGTACGGATTTCACGTGCACCACCTGGTCGCTGCGTACGAGCGACAGGAGGTTTCCGCACAGCCGAGCCATGCGCCGCGACTCGCGGTCGATGGCCGCGATGGCTTCCTCGCGCACCTCGGGGTCCTCGCCGCCCCATGCCCTAAGGATGCTCGTGTATCCGCGCACGCCGGCGACGGGCGTCGCAAGCTCATGGGAGGCGTCTGCCACGAAACGCGACTGCATCTCGGCACGCTGGCGCAGGCGGCCGATGAGCCGATTGATTGAACGCGCGAGGTCCACGATCTCATGCTCACCGCTCTCCGGCAGCTGCACGTCAAGCCGTCCAGCATCAAGCGAATCGGCAGCCTTGCGCAGATTGTCGACAAGCGCGAGCACGCGCCCCATGCTTGTCTGCATCATGAGCACCATGATGATCATCGCCGAGAGCGCAAGCGCCAGCATCGGCGGGCGAATGGAGTCGATCACGGCCTCTTCTCGGAAAGGGACATACGCCACATCGAGAAGACCGACCGTGCCACCAGGAAGCACGATGGGCGCGTGCGCCACATACGTGTCGAAGCGCGCCGGCCCTACGAGGCCCGAGAGTACCGAGCCACGTGCGACCACAGACTCAGTCTGCGTCCCGGTGTTGATGGCGACACGCCGCTGCGTATCAAGACCAGCCACATACGCCGCATCGGAACTCACCCACAACGGTGTGAAATCCGAGCTGAGAATGGCGATCTGGGGCTCAACGGCGGCTCGGCGTCCGAACACCGTCTCGACCCGGTCAAGATACTCCGCCGTGACGGCATCCTCTCGTTCCTCGGCACTGATCGAGCTGTCGTCGATGCTCTTCTCGGCCTCAGAAGCCTGGATGTCTAGTACTCGCGCGTTCACCTGCGCGACACGTGCGGGACGCTCAGCAGCTACCTTGCTCATACTGTCTGTGACGATCATGTAGGACGTGATGGAGATGCCCGCCACCGTCAGGACCGACACCAGGATGGAGGCCAGAAGCAGGCGGACCCTAAGAGAGGAACGGCGCATCTAACTGAGCGCGAAGAAGTAACCGACGCCGCGGATCGTCTGGATGATAGTGTTCTCGCGGTCGCCTATCTTGTTGCGCAGGTGGCAGACGAAGACCTCGATGACGTTGCTGTCCATCGAGCGGTCAGGGCCCCACACGGCGGAGAGTATCTTGTCTCTCGGAATGACTGTGCCGGCGTTAGCGACCAGATAGGCTAGCAAGTCGAACTCCTTGGCTGTCAGCTCGAGCGGCTCGCCGTGAAGCGTAGCCCTGCGCGCTTGCACGTCGACCTCGATTCCCGAGGCCCGCAGCGGCAGCCTCGCACGCTCGTGCGCCGTGCGCTTGAGCAAGGCGGCGATGCGAGAGAGCAGCTCGGGAATCTCGAACGGCTTGCGCAGATAGTCGTCGGCGCCTGACTCAAACCCCGAAACCACGTCATGCGTCTCCGCGCGAGCGGTAAGCATGAGTATGGGGAGCCTGCTTCCCTCGGCACGGATCTTTCTGGCGACCTCCAGGCCATCCATTCCCGGCAGCATGAGGTCGAGCACGAGCAGATCAGGCGGCTCCTCCTCAAGTGATGTCATCGCCTCGAGCCCATCTCCCACTTTCTGGACGCTATAACCGGCGTGAGTGAGCTCTAGCTCCACGACCCGTGCGATCGTTCGATCGTCCTCTACCACAAGTACGCGCTCGCCAGTCATCCGGCCTCCTCCCGAGGTTAGTTCACCCCCATGATACCCCTTGTTCGGCTATCGGCCCCCAGCCTCCAGAAGCACCTCGGCTATCTGTACGGTATTGAGTGCAGCGCCCTTGCGCAGCTGGTCGGCGACGACCCACATCGCAAGCCCGTTGGGCACTGTAGGGTCTTTGCGCACCCGGCCCACGTACGTCGCATCCGTGTTCTCCAGCAGCGCAGGCATCGGGTAGAGCGACTCCGAGGGGTCATCAAGTACCGTGAGACCGGGCATCGCGCCCATCGCCTGATGTGCCTCCGCAACAGTGATGGGGCGCTCGAACTCCACGTGCAGCGCCTCGGCATGGCAGCGAAGCACTGGGACGCGAACGCACGTGGCGATGACCTCCATCTCTGGTGCATGCATGATCTTCTTGGTCTCCACCACCATCTTCCACTCTTCTTTCGTGGAGCCATCGTCGAGGAACACGTCGATTTGCGGGATGCAGTTGAAGGCGATGCGGTGCACGAACTGTTCCGGTTCGATCTCATCACCGGCGAGAAACGCCCGGGTCTGATCGTACAGCTCCTCCATCGCTCCAGCACCCGCGCCTGACGCCGCCTGGTAGGTGGCCACGACCACTCGTCGAACGTTCGCCAGCTCGTGAAGCGGTTTGAGCGCGATCACCATCTGGACGGTCGAGCAGTTGGGGTTGGCGATCACGCCCGAGTGATGCCAGACGTCCTCGGCATTGACCTCGGGAACGATGAGCGGCACATCTGCATCCATACGAAACGCCGAGGAGTTGTCGATCATCACGCAGCCGGCTCCAGTGACAGCATCGCGGAACCGCTTAGAGACGCTGGCGCCCGCGCTGAAAAGCGCGATGTCCACCCCGTCAAAGGAACGCGCGGTCATCTCCTCGACGAGGAGCTCGCCACCGGCGAAAGGCACACGCTTGCCAGCGCTGCGCGCAGAGGCGAGCGCGATGACGCGCTCAGCGGGAAAGGAGCGCTGCTCCAGCACCGCAAGCATCTCCTGCCCCACAGCACCCGTCACCCCCGCAATCGCCACAACGGGGCGCTCGGGCATGGCGCGATCCCATACCATCTCAGTCACCCTCTCCACACGACACGGAGACTTCAGCGATGATCTCGTCGCGGTCCAGGCCGAAGCTCGTGTGTAGCGCACGCACTGCGCGCTCGACGTCTTCGACGGCGATGACGCACGATATGCGAATCGAAGAAGTCGAGATCATGTCGAGGTTCACGCCGGCGTCAGCGAGCGCGGCGAACATCTGTGCTGCAGCACCGGGGTGGGTCTTCATGCCTGCGCCGATGAGGGAGACCTTGGCCACAGCCTCATTGACGATCCATGTCTGCGCGCCAAGCTCGGCTGCCGCAGTCTCCGTTGCACGTTTGGCACGAGGGAGGTCATCCATGGGTGTGGTGAAGGAGATATCGGTCCTTCCCGACTCCGAGACGTTCTGAATGATCATGTCGACGTTTACGTTAGCCTCGGCAAGCCTCCCGAAGACGGTCGCCGCCACACCTGGGCGGTCGGGAACGTCACGAATCGTCACCTTGGCTTCTGACGTGTCGTGAGTAACGCCTGAGATGATCGCCTGCTCCATCATCTCGTCCTCCTCCCGAATGATGGTTCCCGCTTCCTCATGGAAGCTCGAACGGCAGTGGATGACCACGCCTTGGTTGCGTGCATACTCGACAGCGCGCAGCTGCAACACGCGTGCGCCGGATGCTGCCATCTCAAGCATCCCCTCGTAGGAGATCTCGTCTATCTTGCGAGCTTGGGCGACGACGCGAGGATCGGCGGTGAAGACGCCGTCCACGTCGGTGAATATCTCGCAGACCTCGGCACCGATCCCCGCCGCGATGGCCACCGCTGTCGTGTCCGAGCCGCCTCGGCCGAGCGTGGTGATGGTCCCGTCCTCAGTCATCCCTTGAAAACCCGTCACGATCACGATGTGGCCGCATTCTAGCTGCTCACGAACGCGCTCCGCTCGCACCTCGAGAATCTTGGCTCTCGTATGTCCCGAGTCCGTCACGATGCCGACCTGTGGGCCGGTGAACGATATAGCCTCATGTCCGAGTGCGTTGATGGCCATCGCGAGCAGAGCTACCGTCACCTGCTCACCAGTGGCAAGCAGCATGTCCATCTCGCGCTCGGGAGGTTCAGGCAAGATCTCCCTAGCCTTCTGTATGAGCTCGTTCGTGACGCCACCCATGGCCGAGACCACAGCTACGACGTGGTCGCCAGCGTCTTTTCGAGCGACGAGACGACGTGCGACGTTCATTATCTGCTCGGTCGAGCCGACTGAGGTGCCACCGAACTTGGTGACGACAAGCGCCATCATGGGTCTCCGTATCCACAAGCAGGGCCGAGGGCCCCGGAAGTCCCTCATAGTGTAGCACCGCGAGCGCACGGAGCGGCCCATGCCTGAAAGTCCCTCTGCGAGTGGTGCCTAGCGAGCCGAGTCGGTCGGACCGGCCGACGCACCGGTGTTGATCGCCGCAGCGAACGCACTCACCACCTCGGGGTCGAACTGCGTGCCTGAGCACGCGCGCAACTCCGCCAGCCCTTCTGCCTCACTGCGCCCCGCGCGATAGGGCCGGTCCGCGATCATGGCCTCGTAGGCGTCTGCCACGGAAAGCACCCGGGCAAGCAGGGGGATCCGGTGCTCGGCAAGTCCCGTGGGATACCCAGCACCGTCCCACCGCTCATGATGGTGTCGCACGACGGGGGTGATTGGCCACGGGAAGGAGACCGGCTCAAGGATGCTCGCGCCGATGAGAGGATGATGGCGCATGTCAGCCATCTCCTCTTCGCTCAGCTTGTCTGGCTTGAGCAAGATGCCTTCGGGAATCCCTATCTTGCCGATGTCGTGCAGGTAAGCAGCCATCTCAAGCGCTTGCTGCTGTTCGCTTGAAAGCCCGAGCTTCTCGCCTGCAAGCCATGCGTAATGCGCCACCCGGTCGGAATGCCCGCGCGTGTACGGGTCTTTCGCATCCACGGCTGCTGCGAGCGAGCGCACTGTCGAAAGGTACGCATCGTGGAGGCTTGCGAACGCGTCAACGGTGGCGAGCGCGGTGGTCACGTGATTGGCGATCGTGCCGAGCATGCGCACGTCGTCTCCGCCAAAGCGCGCCTCCCCCGCGCTGCTGCCGACCGTCAGCGCCCCGATGGCTCCCTCCGCGGACAGGAGCGGTACGCTCATCGCCGAGGCAGCGCCGGTGACCACATCGATGTGGTCAGCTCCACCATCTCTGCCCGCTCCGATGATGAGCGGCCGAGAATGGGCCACCACCCATTGGGCCACTGAGGCTCCCACTGCGCCAGCTGGGTCTCGGCTGCCCTGCTTCCCGCGGTACGCACGCACCGCCAGGACGCCGTCATCATCACGCAGGGCAATGTAGCCGACATCCACGCCACATGCACGAATCGCAGACTCCAACGCTCCGGCGAGCAACGCGTCAAGCTCAAGTGTGGAGCCTACGATCCGACTCGACTCATGCAACGCTGAAAGGTCGAGTGTCTTCCTCTCCAAAACCGCCCCATGGTCGTGAAGTGCTGACGACAGCTCGCCGAGACGCGCATCCACTCGGCGTGCGACGCGCACAGCCACGCTGCCGAACACAACCACCGACACGGCCATCCACACCATCACTGCGCCAGCGATGGCGCGCCCATCCACCGGGCCGCCGTCGAGAAGCGGAAGGGCAAGCACGACCACCGAGGCAACACCGAAGAGCACGGACGCGACGATGAAGGGCATGGCGAATCGCACGTCTGTGCGCTGTGGTGGACTCTCATCAGAGCCGAGCGACGGCCCGTGAG
>JAVEVF010000101.1:0-6445 GCA_034005175.1 Coriobacteriia bacterium
CGAGGGCCTGAAGGCGCTTTCGAGCCCTGAGGAAGTCGCAAAACGTCGCGGCAAGACCGTGGGCCAAGTCTACGGTTGGGAGGAGTAAGGCCGCCATGACGAAGGACACGAAAAAGATTCGCATAACACTGATCAAGAGCCCCATCGGAGCTCCCGCTGACCAGAAGGCTACCGTGCGTGCGCTTGGATTGAAGCGCATGAACCACGTCGTGGAGCAGGAGGATACTGATGTCATCCGCGGCATGGTGTTCAAGGTGAAACACCTTGTGCGCGTCGAGGATGCGTAGGCATATCGAGTGCCGTCTCGAGTGGGGCGGCAGAAGTCAGCCGGCGGCGAGCGGCCGGTGCCCGCAGAGGCGGGAAGCGAACAGAAGGAGATAGACTGATGCAAGTACACGATCTCTTCCCGGCGCCCGGGTCACGCAAGGACCGAAAGCGGGTGGGCCGCGGACATGGCTCCGGCTACGGCGGCAGAAGCGGGCGAGGCGACAAGGGTCAACTCTCGCGTGCTGGCGGCGGCAAGGGTCCGGGCTTTGAGGGTGGTCAGAATCCTCTGTACATGCGGTTGCCGAAACTGCGTGGCTTCAAGAACCGTTTTCGCACCGAATTCGCCGTGATCAACGTCTCGCGGCTTGAGGACCGGTTCTCGGCAGGCGATGTCGTCGACATCGATGCGCTGTTCGCGGCAGGTCTCATCAAGTCCAAGACCGCGCCTGTGAAGGTGCTCGGCGACGGCGAGATCACCAAGGCCCTCACGGTGAAGGTGGATAAGGTCTCTGCTCCAGCGAAGGTCAAGATCGAAGCTGCAGGGGGGACGGTCGAGACGCTGTGATCACGGCAATCGCGAATGCGTTCAGAGTACCGGAGCTGCGCCGCAGGATACTCTTCACCCTTGCCATCCTCGCGGTCTACCGCGTTGGTGCGCACATCCCCGTACCTGGAGTGGACCTCGCACGTGTGCAGGAGATCATAGAAGGGCAGGCCGCGCTTGGTCTGCTCGACCTGTTTTCCGGCGGCGCGCTCAACAGGTTCGCGGTCTTCGCGCTGGGGATCATGCCTTACATCACGTCATCCATCATCATGCAACTCCTTCAGGGCGTCATCCCGAAGGTGGAGCAGTGGTCGAAGGAGGGCGAGGCCGGCCAGCGCAAGATCACACAAGCCACTCGCTACCTCACGCTGGCCATCGCAACAGTTCAGGCGATCGCCATGTTGGGGTTGTTCCGAAGCGCACTGGCGCCGGCAGGCGTGAACCTCAACCTCGCCATCAGTGGGGTCATCGTCATCACGCTTATCGCTGGTACCGCGCTCATCATGTGGATGGGTGAGCTAATCACGCAGCGCGGGATCGGCAACGGCATGTCGTTGATGATCTTCGCCGGTATCGTCGCTCGGTTCCCGACCGCGCTCGTGCAGTCAGTACGGCTCGGCAACGAGATAATGATCATCGCGCTCGTGTTCATCTTCCTGTTTGTGGTGGCGGCTGTCGTCACGATCGACCGCGGTCAGCGCCGCATTCCCGTTCAGTATGCGAAGCGCGTTGTCGGCCGAAAGGTGTACGGGGGTACCGGCACCTACATTCCGTTGAAGATCAACGGCGCCAACGTGATTCCTATCATCTTCGCGTCTGCGATTCTGTTCTTTCCCGCGCAGATCGCGACGCTCACCGGTATCGAATGGATGCAGAAGATCGGAAACGCGCTTGCCAGCGGATGGGTGTACTACATCTTCTTCGCTGCGCTGGTCATCTTCTTCACCTACTTCTACACCGCGCTCGTCTTCAACCCCATCGACCTTGCTGACAACTTGCGCAAGAACGGTGGTTTCATCCCAGGCGTCAGGCCGGGCAAAGCGACCGTCAACTACCTAGAGAAGACGATGAATCGCATCACGTTGCCGGGAGCGGTCTTTCTCGCACTGATCGCCATCGCCCCCACGGTGTTGTTCCGCGCGACGGGCGTGACCACGCTCGAGCAGTTCGGTGGCACTTCAATCCTCATCATGGTGGGTGTCGCGCTTGAGACGATGACGCAGCTCGAGAGTCAGCTGAAGATGCGTCACTACGACGGGTTCTTCAAGTAGGCCGAGCGAGACGAGGGAGGAGCGGCACATGAACATCGTGCTTCTGGGTGCACCAGGCGCCGGCAAGGGCACGCAAGCCGAGAGGATGATTGAAGCATGGGGGCTGCCGCACATCTCCACCGGCGACATCCTGCGCAAAGCAGTGGCCGACGGCACGCCGCTTGGCTTGCAGGCCAAGAAGTTCATGGACGCGGGAGAGCTCGTTCCTGACGTCGTCGTCATCGGGCTTGTGAAAAGCCGTCTGCAAGAACCGGATGCACAGAAGGGCTTCATACTCGACGGGTTTCCGCGCACCGTCGAGCAAGCGGAGGCGCTCGACCGTGAGCTCGCCACGCTCGGCCGTGACATCGATGCCGCCATCAGTATCGATGTCGATCGCGACGTCATCGTGCGTCGGCTGACTTCGCGCCGTACCTGCCGGGCGTGTGGCAAGATCTACAGCATCCTTGCGAACCCGTTGGCAGGCAGTGGCGTCTGTGACATCTGCGCTGGAGAGCTCTACCAGCGCGATGACGACACGGAAGCAACGGTGAGGAACCGCCTCTCGGTGTACGATCGCTCGACCGCCCCGCTCGTGCAGTACTATCGCTCCAAGGGCGTGCTTCATACGGTGGGCGGGGATCGCCCAGTGGATTCGGTCTTCGCTGATGTGCGCAAGATCGTCGAAGGGCAGCGCTGAGCGTGTGATCATCCGCAAGTCCCCATCTGAGATAGCCACGATGCGCGAGGCAGGTAGGATCACCGCCCGCGCATTGCGCTTGGTTGGGGAGGCAGTGCGTCCTGGTGTCACGACCGCCGAACTCGATGCGGTGGCTGAAGACGCCATCCGCTCGGCGGGGGCGCTGCCAGCGTTCAAGGGATACCAGGGGTTTCCCGCCACGATCTGCGCGTCCGTGAACGACCAGGTCGTTCACGGCATTCCGAGCGAGACGGTGCTTCGCGCAGGCGACATCCTCTCCGTGGATGTGGGTGCCGTCGTCGAGGGCTACTACGGCGACAGCGCTCGTACGTTTGCGGTTGGCGAGGTGAGCGACGAAGCGCAGGCGCTCATGGACGCCACGCGAGAGGCGCTCGAGGCGGGCATGGTGCAGTGTGTGCCCGGCAAGCGGCTGCTGGATATCTCTCACGCAGTGCAGACGGTGGCTGAGGGCGCCGGATTCTCGGTCGTGAGGGAGTACGTTGGCCATGGCATCGGCCGTGCGATGCACGAGGATCCGCAGCTGCCGAACTTCGGCCCGGCGGGCCAGGGGCCTATTCTTGCGGAGGGTATGGTGTTCGCAATCGAGCCGATGGTGAACGCCGGCGGCGCTGAGGTTTGTGGACTGGACGACGGTTGGACGGTCGTGACGAAGGATGGCTCGCTCTCGGCGCACTTCGAGCACACGGTGGCTGTCACGGAGGCTGGACCGCTCGTGCTGACTGTCGAGTAAATGACCCCTGGACGAGCGGTGCAGGGATACGTATACTATCCATTTGCGGTCAGAGGCGTCCCAGGAGGAAGCGGACACTACGTGAGCAAGCGCGAAGACGCTATCGAGATGGAAGGCACGGTGATCGAGCCGCTGCCTAACGCGATGTTCCGAGTGGAGCTTGAGAACGGGCACAAGGTGCTTGCCCATATCTCCGGCAAGATGAGAATGCACTACATCCGCATCCTGCCGGGGGACAAGGTCGTCGTGGAGCTTTCACCGTACGACCTCTCTCGTGGCCGCATCACGTATCGCTACAAGTAGGGTCGTGATGCTGGCGAGCGATAGACACGCCCGGCGGCGTGTCTGACCAAGACTGAGCAGAACCACACCTGCGGCTGGGTGTAGAGATAGAGCGAGGCACTACCGAAAGGGTTTCTGATGAAAGTCCGACCTTCGGTCAAGAAGATGTGTGACAAATGCAAGGTGATCCGCCGCCACGGGCGCGTTTTCGTGATTTGCGAGAATCCGCGTCACAAGCAGCGGCAGGGTTAGTCAGGAGGGAGCAGGTCCGTGGCCCGTATCTCAGGCGTCGACCTTCCGCGCGACAAGCGCGTGGAGATCGGGTTGACCTATATCTATGGCATCGGGCTGACCACCAGCCAGGCCATCCTGCGCGACACGGGGATCGACCCCGATACGCGCGTTCGTAATCTGACCGAGGAAGAAGTCGTTCGCCTCCGTGAGGCGATTGATCGCAACCTCAAGGTCGAGGGTGACCTGCGCCGCGAAGTCAGCCAGAACATCAAGCGCCTTATGGAGATCGGTTGTTACCGTGGTCTCCGGCATCGGAGAGGCCTGCCCGTTCGCGGTCAGCGCACTCACACCAACGCCCGTACCCGCAAGGGCCCGCGGCGTCAGATCGGCGCGAAGAAGAAGGGCAAGTAGCACATGGCAGTCAAGAAGAAGGCCGCTAAGACCCGCTTGCGCCGAAGCGAAAGAAAGAACATCGCGGTCGGTCAGGCGCATATCAAGAGCACGTTCAACAACACCATCATCACCATCACCGACCCGCAAGGGAACGTGATCGCGTGGCAGTCCGCCGGTACGGTGGGCTTCAAGGGCTCCCGCAAGTCCACGCCTTTCGCTGCTCAGATGGCAGCAGAGGCGTGTGCGAAGATGGCCCAGGAGCACGGTGTGCGCAAAGTCGCCGTGTTCGTCAAAGGTCCGGGATCAGGCCGAGAGACGGCGATCCGCTCTCTGCAGGCCGCCGGCTTGGAGATCGCAAGCATCCAGGACCGTACCCCTGTTCCGCACAATGGCTGCCGGCCGCGCAAGCGCCGCCGCGTGTAGCATCTCGGGAGGACTACCGATATGGCACGTTATACCGGGGCGGACTGCAGACTGTGCCGCCGCGAAGGAATCAAACTCTTCTTGAAGGGTGACCGTTGCTACAGCGACAAGTGCGCCGTAGAGCGTCGCCCGTACCCACCGGGTCAGGCCGGCAAGCGGCGCCCGCGTGACAGTGAATACCGTCTCCAGCTCAGAGAGAAGCAGAAGGCCAAGAGGATCTATGGCCTGCTCGAGAAGCAGTTCCGCAGCTATTACGAGCTCGCCAACCGCCAGAAGGGCATCCCTGGAGAGAACCTGCTGCGCCTTCTCGAGACCCGTCTTGACAACGTTGTGTACCGGCTTGGTTTCGCCAAGTCACGCGATGAGGCTCGCCAGGTCGTGCGTCACAACCACATCAAGGTGAACGGTCGCAAGGTCAACATCCCCTCATACCGTGTTCGTCCCGGTGACGTCGTAGCCATCGCCGAGAAGTCCAAGGACCTGTTGGTTATCAAGACGGCACTCATCGCCTCGGAGAAGATCGAAGTTCCGGGCTGGCTTGAGGTAGACATCGAGAAGCTGTCCGGGAAAGTGCTCTCAATGCCCGAGCGCAATCAGATCGATGCGCCCGTGCACGAGCAGCTCATCGTCGAGCTGTACTCGAAGTAGCGAGACGGCCCCGGACGAGCCAAGGAGGCTTTTGCATGACACAGTTCCTGAGACCGCAGGTGGCCGTCGAGACGCTGGACGATCGGGTCGCCCGGTACACAGTCGAGCCGCTTGAGCGTGGCTTCGGACACACGTTGGGCAACTGCATGCGCCGCGTCTTGCTCTCATCGCTGGAGGGTGTCGCGGCCACGTCCATTCGAATCGAGGGCGTGCACCATGAGTTCACTGCCATAGACGGTGTGCGAGAAGACGTGACCGACATCGTGCTCAACGTCAAGCAGCTCGTCTTTCGCGAGACGGGTGTCGGCGCTGGTGATGCCGTTGTCACGCTTGACGTGAGCGGACCCGCCACTGCGACCGGCGCGGACCTCAAGGTTCCCGCCGAATTCGAACTCGTCAACCCCGAGCAGCTCATTGCCACGCTCAACAAGGGTGCGAAGCTTGAGATGAGCATCCGAGTGGGCGTAGGCCGAGGGTATGTCTCGGCCGATCGCAACAAGCGCGCCGAGGATCCCATCGGGATCATCACCGTCGATTCGCTTTTCGGGCCGGTCACTCGCTGCACGTACGTGGTGGAAGACACACGAGTGGGTCAGCGCACCGACTATGACAAGCTAACGCTCGAGGTGGAGACAGATGGTTCAATCGAGCCCGGCGACGCGGTCGCTCGTGCTGGACGCATCATCGATGAGCATATGCTGCTCTTTACCGAACAGGCATCGAGCCCGCTCGGCGAGGGGGAGATCTTCGGGAGTGAAGACGACGGTGCTGACAGCGTGCTGGACACGCCTGTCGAGGAGCTTGATCTCTCGGTCCGCTCGTACAACTGCCTGAAGCGCCAGGGTGTGAACACCATCGGTCAGCTGACGGAGTTGGCCGAGGCTGACCTGCTCAGCATCCGGAATTTCGGCGCGAAGTCCGTGGAAGAAGTGAAGGATAAGCTGCAGGCCATG
>JAVEVF010000009.1:0-30306 GCA_034005175.1 Coriobacteriia bacterium
CCCGGACTTCTTCAGCGCGGCGACCTTCACGAACTACGGCGTGTCGGCGTTCGTGGGCATCGGCGTGCCCATACCGGTGCTCGACGAGGACCTTGCAGTCACGCTTGCGCTCACCGACGCTGATCTGACCGCCACCATCTTCGACTACGGTGTGCAGCGGCGCAGCCGCCCGTCTCTCGGACAGGTGACGTACGCGCAGCTGCGGAGCGGCGAGATCGAGATAGAGGGCAAGAAGGTGACCACGGGGCCCATCAGCTCGCTTCCGGTCGCACGTCGCATCGCGGCCGAGCTGAAGCGCTGGATCGCCGAGCACCGCTTCACGCTCGCTGCCCCGCTCGAGCCGCTCCCCAAGCCCGGCTCTCAGGGTGTCAAGCCGCTTGAGATCAGGACCGAGGAGGCGATCTGACCATGGCCCGCAAACGGCTCGACCTCAGGTTCCCGCCGCAGCAGGCGGCGCGAGCCATCGTGTACCACCTCGTGAAGGACTTCGATCTCACGCCAAACATCCTGCGTGCCCAGATACAACCCGAGCAGGAAGGCCGCATGTTGCTCGAGCTCACCGGGGACCGCAGCGCGTTCGATGCCGGAGTGGAGTTCTTGCGCTCCGAGGGAGTCGAGGTGTGCGAGGCGGCGAGCGACATCTGTCTTGACGCCGAGCGCTGCGTGGACTGTGGGCTATGTACCGCCGTGTGCCGTCCTGGCGCGCTCACTCTCGATGACGTCACAGCCGAGCTCGTGTTCGACAAATACAAGTGTGTGTATTGTGAGGCGTGTGTGGTGGCGTGCCCTCGCAGGGCCATCACCTTGCGCTTCTAGCGTTTGCCCGAGCGTCGAAGACCCGACGCGACGTGCCCGGAAAGGATCCTCGGTAGAATGCCCGATATCTCAACACGCCTCGGTCGCGACGTGCTTGTGGTCGATGGTGCGTTTGGAACGATGCTCCAGAGGGCGAACATCCCTGCCGAGCAATGCCCGGTTCAGCTGAATGTCACCGCCCCCGAGCTCGTGGTGGGCATCCATGCCGACTACGTGCTGGCGGGTGCAGACTGTGTGGTGACGAACACCTTCGGCGGCTCGCGTCCCAAGCTCGCGGAGTATGGCCTGGGTGACCAGATCGCCGGTCTCAACCGAGCTGCCGTGCGCCTCGCATGTGCATCTGGCGCGCAGCACGTGTTGGGTGACGTGGGACCCACCGGCCTTGTGCTTGAGCCGCTTGGCACCGTGTCGTTCGATGAGGCGTTCGGGTATTTCGCGGAGCAGATCGAAGCGCTTGCGTCAGAGGAGCCCGACGCCATCATCATAGAGACCATGACCGATATCGCCGAGGCGCGCTGCGCGGTGCTTGCTGCACGCGCCGTGTGCGACCTGCCGGTGATCGCATCGGTCACCTTCGGACAAGCCGGTGTCATGGACATCTCGGGAACCGACCCCGCTACTGCCGCAGTGATCCTGGAGGCCGCAGGCGCCGACGTCGTGGGTATGAACTGTGGTTTGGGTCCTGAGCAGATGCTGCCGCTTGTCGAGGCGATGGCCGGCGCGACGGCGCTGCCCCTCATCGTGCAGCCCAACGCAGGGCTGCCGTCGCTTCAGGATGGCCGCACCCTCTTTCCTGGCACCGCCGATGAGATGGGTGCATATGCTGCGCGCTTCGTCGGCGTGGGCGCATCGCTTGTCGGCTCGTGCTGTGGCTCCTCGCCGGCGTTCACCGGCGCGATCGTGGACTTCGCGAAGGAGCTGCCGGTCGTTCAGGGCAGGAGGGGCTTGTCTGGCGTGGTGATCGCAGGGCCGAGGCGCACGTTGCGCATCGGTTCTGAGTCACCCATCGCGCGCATCGGTGAGCGCATAAACCCCACAGGCAAGGCCGAGCTCGCCGAGTCCCTGCGCTCGGGGTCGATGTCGGTCGTGCGCCGCTATGCCGCTGAGCAGGCCGACGCAGGCGCAAGCGCGCTCGACGTGAATGTGGGCGCAGCGGGTGTGGACGCGACAGATGCGTTGCGCTCGGCGGTTCTTGCACTCAGCAGCGCGACCGACTTGCCGCTCGTGCTCGACAACACCGACCCGGCTGCGCTTGAGCCGGCGCTGCGCGTGTACCCCGGCCGCGCGCTCATCAACTCGGTGAACGGCTCGGCCGAGTCACTCGACGCTATCCTGCCGCTCGCATGTCGTTACGGCGCTGCGGTGGTGGCGCTCACACTCGACGATGACGGTATCCCTGGTGATGCGGCCGGTCGGCTGGCGATCCTTGAGCGCATTCGCGAGCGCGCTCATGCGGCGGGCATGCACGACAGCGATCTGCTCGTCGACACGCTCGTCATGACCGCTGCAACCGATAGCGAGGCTCCACGCGTGACGGTGGATGCGCTGCGCGGCGTACATGAACGCGGCCTTAACACGATTCTCGGCGTGAGCAACGTAAGCCACGGACTACCCATGCGGCCCGAACTCAACGCTGCGTTCATCGCGGTGGCAACCGCTTCGGGTCTTGATGCCGCCATCGTCAACCCCGGCGACCATGTGGTGAGCGCAGCTGTCGAGCTTGCTGATACGGGCCGCTCAGACCTCGGTCGCGAAGACACGCTCGCGGCTGCCTGGGAGGCGTGGGATGCGACGTACGCGGCGGCGATGGAGCGCGCTGCAACAGGGGAGAAAGCAGGCAAGAGCGAACCCGCACCCTCGGGAGATGCCGCCGCGGTCGCGCCCGCGCACGATGAGCGTTTGGCCGAAGCGGTCGTGCGCGGTGATGTTGACGGCGCGCCAGCGCTCGTCGATTCCCTCATCGGGAGCGGCGTGGCCGCAGGCCGCGTCATCGGCGAGGTGCTCACCCCCGCGATACAGCGTCTCGGGGATGCGTTTGCGCGAGGGGAGACCTTCCTGCCCCAGCTCATGGTGGCTGCTGAGGCTATGAAGGCAGCTGTCGAGCGCGTGAAGACCTATCTGCCTGAGGGCGTGGGTTCGGCGGAAGGTCGCGTCGTGTTCGCAACGGTGAAAGGTGACATCCACTCCATCGGCAAGGATATCTGCGTGTCGCTGCTGGAGAGCCAGGGTTTCGACGTGGATGACCTCGGCGTGGATGTGGCTTCTGACCGAGTGCTTGAAGCCGCGTTCGGTGCAGACGCGGTATGCCTCTCCGCCCTCATGACTACTACGCTGCCGGCGATGGAGGCTACTGTGAGCGCGGTTCTAGCTCAGGATGAGCGCGTCGCGGTACTCGTTGGCGGCGCTGTGGTGACCGCCGAGTGGGCGAGTACCATCGGCGCCGGGTACTCTGACGATGCTCCCGGGTGCGTGCGAGAGGTGCGTGCTGCGGTGCAGGCGAGGAGACAGGTATGATCATCACGCGGCCGAGGGATTGGGCTCGCATCCTCGGGAACCTTGCCGAGGTGAACGCCCGTTCGGTGTTCATAATAGGGTGCGGTCAGTGCGCGACCGTTGCGAACACGGGCGGCGAGCCCGAGGTCTTGCAGGCAAAGGATAAACTTGAGGCTGAGGGTTATACCGTGACGGGATGGACCGTAGGCGAGGTGGTGTGCCATTCGGGCAGCACTCGGCTGGAGACCCGTCGGCACTCGGAAGGGTTTCAAGGTGCCGATGTCGTGCTCGTGCTTTCTTGCGGCGCGGGCGTGCAGACCGTTGCCGACGCCACCAGCAAGCCGGTGTTCCCGGGTCTTGAGAGCGCGTTTCTCGGCAACATCGTGCGTCACGGCGTGTTCGAGGAGCGCTGCCAGATGTGCGGCGACTGCGTGCTTGATCTCACGGGAGGTATCTGCCCGGTGACGACGTGTCCGAAGGGTCTGCTGAACGGGCCGTGTGGTGGCATGTGGAACGGCATGTGCGAAGTGCTCACCGACCGCGAATGCACGCACGTGCGCATCCAGCGCCGCCTTGCCGCGCAAGGCCGCACAGCGATTCGGGGGATGGTGCCGCCGAAAGACCACAGCGTCAAGCTCAAACCGGGCAGCGTGAACGTGCGAGGGCGACAGGCGAACTCCACACGCTCGGTCACGCGGCTCGATGCGATCGACAAAGGCGAGGGAGACCGATGAGCCACCTGCGTGAACTGCTGGAGCGCGGTGAGTTCGTGATCACCGGCGAGGTATCGCCGCCTCTTGGTACCGACTTGAGCGCGATGATGCGCTCGGTCGAGCTATTGGGGCCGGTCACGCACGCGCTTAACGTGACCGACAACCAGGGGGCCACGCTACACCTCTCGAGCCTGGCGGCGTCAAGAGCTGTTCTCGAGGCGGGCTTCGAGCCGATCTTCCAACAGACGTGCCGTGATCGTAACCGGCTGGCGCTTCAGTCCGATCTTCTTGCGGCGTCCACGCTCGGTTTGAAGAATGTGCTGATGGTGACAGGGGACGATCCGCGCGGGGGAGACCATCCCAAGGCCAAAGGGGTTTTTGACCTGGACTCCAGCCAGCTCATCGAGATCGCGGCGGGCATGAACGAGGGCCATGACATGCTCGGCCGTGATCTTGCGGGAAGCACGGATTTCTACATCGGGGCCGCAGCCTTTCCCGAGGCCGAGCCGTTCGACATCCAGTCGACGCGAGCTGTGCGCAAGATACAGGCCGGCGCGCGCTTCTTCCAGACGCAAGCGATCATGGATGTGCAACGTTTCGCTGAGGCCATGGAGGTCTGGCGGCCCTATGGGGTGAAGGTCATCGCCGGCATTCTGCTTCTAAAGAGCCCGCGCGTCGTCGATTTCATCAATACGCGCCTTGCCGGTCTCATGGTCCCCGAACCTATCGCTGAGCGCATACGGGCTGCCAGCGATCCATTCGAGGAGTCGGTACGCCTGGCCACCGAGCAAGTGCGTGCGCTGCGCGAGCTTGCCGATGGTGTGCACATCATGCCGCTTGGCGCCGACGAGGCCGTGGTGCGCATCCTCAAGGGCGCAGACCTCATCTAGCGTGGCTCACGGATCCATGTGGCCGAGCAGGATGCGGATGGTGGCGTGCGCCTGGTGCGCTGCTGCCAACATGACACGCGAGGCCAGCAGCGGCAGCCCTGCTCGCACGTCGCTCCTGCAGTCTCCGACGACGTAGAAGTTCGTTGCGACGCGGTGGGTCGCGATGTCGTTGGCCGAGTCGATCCCCGCGATTCCCGACGCGGCGACAAGCACCATGCCGGTGGGGTGAGAGCACACCACGTTCGCCACCATGGCCTTGACCTCGGCGTGGTCGGCTGCCTCGACCACCACGTCAGCATCACCGACGGTGGCAAGCAGGTTCTCAGGCGTCATGCACTTGTGCACGAGGGCGAGGTTCACACCAGGGGCGATTCGGCGCAGCGTCTCGCCGAGAGCCTCGACTTTCGCGACCCCTATCTGATCGCGGAAGAACATCTGGCGGTTGAGGTTAGACTCCTCGACGGCATCGTAATCGATGAGGATGAGGCTCCCCACGCCTGCACGCACGAGCATCGCCGCCACATTGCTTCCTAGCCCGCCGCATCCCACGATCGCTACCAGCGAGGCGGCCAAGCGTTTGCGGATGGCGCCATCGTCGGCTGGTTCGACGGGTGGCCTGCATGCGATGTCGTCTTGGGCGGTCATCGCTAGCCGCCGGCAACAGGCGGAAAGATCGCAAGCCGGTCGCCCTGGGCAAGCACGGTCTGCTCGGTGGCGTGCTTGTTGTTCACGAAGAGCACCCGCGGCTCGTCAGGAAGGGCCAGCATCTCGATGATGTCACCGATCGTCGTGCCCTCGGCCACATCGAATGGTCGTGCACCTCGGCCCGCCCGGCCATCAGGCTGAAACTCGGAGAGATGTGCGAACAATGCGACTTCGATATGCACGGCTGAGTCCTTCTGTGCGTGGGATGAAACGGGTGCGGCGCGCGCCGCACCCGTTTCGACGAAGCTTACGCCACGCCCCTCTTATGCTGCTCAGATGGCAGCAGGCCCATCTCCCGGGCGGTCTCGGGCACCCAATCGAACACGCTGTCCAGGTCTTCATCGGTGACCTGGAAGACGATGTCGTGCGGTGGCAAGGGGACCTTCCTGAAGAAGCTGGGGAGGCGGTCATCGGCGTTGGTGAACCCAGCTCGCTCGTTGAACAGCCGCTCGAAGACGAGTGTCTCCTTGCCGAGCTGCACGAGCGCATCTGCATCCCACGCATCGCCGGTGTGCGCCTGCAACATGTCGTGGATGGCTGTGAACGCATCAGGGATGTCGAGCACCGCGAACGCCACGAAGATGCAAAGGCCGGCGCTGTCGAGCATCGCAGTCGCTATCTGCAGGTTCTTTGAGAGCTCGGCCTGCCCCTCAGGCTTGAGGGGATCGATCGTGCCGCCAACAGAAAGAATGTTGGAGGTGATGGTGTAGCCGGCGGTGTGGTCGGCTCCCATCGTCGTGGTGGCGTAGGTGACACCGATTCCCATGACCGAGCGCGGATCGTAGGCGGGAAGTGCCTGGCCCTTGACCGTGGGGACGTGCGCCACATCAAAGGCGTCGCCGGTTGCTTGCGCGCCGTCCCACAACACGCGCCCTGGCTCACCGTCGCGCGTGCCGCTCAGCAAGGCGTCGATGGCAGCTTCGCTGTCACCGAACGCGATCTTGCCCGAGTCCATATACACGCCGAGCGCCACTCCCATGTCGATGGTGTCAAGCCCCAGGTCTCCGCAGATGCGGTCGAGCTCTGCGATGGCATCAAGGTCCTTGATGCCGCAGTCTGCACCCATCGACCAGGCGGTCTCGTACTCAGGGCCCTTCGTCTTGTAGTTGCCGTCCTTGTCCAGCCAGTAGCGCGAGCACTGGATGGTGCAGCCGGTGTGGCAGCCGTGGTGCTCTTGGCCGCCGCGCGCGAGGATGGTCTCCCGCTGACGCTCGCCACCGATGTCATCCGCGTTCTCGAACGATCCCTCGGAGAAGTTGCGTGTAGGCAGGCCGCCGGCCTCGGAGAGGATGTTCATGAGAACGTTCGTGCCGTAGGTGGGAAGCGCCTGGCCGGTGACTGCGTGCTCCTTCAGTGCCGAGGCGAAGCGCCTCAAGGCGGCCTGGAAGGCCTCTTTGTCAGCGTGCTCGGTATAGGACAGGCCCTTGTCGGAGAGCACGATGGCCTTGACGCCCTTGCTGCCCATCACAGCGCCCAGACCACCACGCCCGGCGAAGCGGTTCGGGTAGCCCTTCACGTCAGAGACAGCGATGCCAGAAGCCTTGGCACCTGCTTCGCCTGCCGGTCCGTTCTGGATGGTTGCGTACCGGTCGTCCTCGGGCCGAGTCCGAGCGATCTTCTCGGCAAGCTCGTAGTTCTTCAGGCCCGCCCACTCGTCCTTGCGCTCGATGGAGACAGAGCCGTCGGCCTCGATCACGATGAGGTACCGGGCGTTGGGATCTGCAGGTCTGCCGGTGATGACGAGTGCGGCGATGCCAAGGCGCGCGAGGGCATGAGCTGCTTGACCCCCGCTATTTGACTCCTTGACGCCCCCTGTCAGAGGGCTCTTTCCGCCAACAGAAAGACGTCCACCGTTTGGTGCGCTCGTCCCTCCCAACAAGCCAGGGGAGAAGACGAGGACGTTCTGTGGTCCTAGGGGGTCAGCGTCCCCGGGTACTTCCGAGAACACGATGGCGTCCGTGAGCGCTCTGCCGCCGTATCGCCGCCAGGCTTCAGGCAGCGGTTCCCGGGTGACGCTCAAGTCCGACATGTCGACACGCAAAAGCTCCCTTCCCATGGGTAACCTCCGATCAATCGTCGGGATCCTGCAACACGACAAGGGACGGGCGCACACCCCCCCTGCCATATCGAACTATACCCCCGTGCGCGGATTCGCACTCGGCGGGGAAATGGAGATGCGGTGGTGAGCGCTGCGTGCGGGCGCGTCACCACTCGGCAGTGAGCGCAGGGACCGAGCGGCGATCGACCAGAGAGATAGCGTGTTGCGGGCAGGACGAACGGCACGTCCCGCATCCCCAGCACCCGTGCTCGGCGATTGAGACAGGAGCGTCTTTGTGCGGCCTAGAGATGGCCGAGAACGGACAGGCGCGCACACACGCACCGCAGCTGGTGCACGCCTCGCTGTTCAGGCGTGCCACCCACTCGCCCTTCCACATGACCTTGATGTCGTGCTTGAGCGTGAGGTTCATCGCAAGACACCCGCTTGAGATGTCACAGTTGCAGATGGCAGCCACGAAGGGCGTCTTAAACGTCCACACCGTGTGTGCGAGCCCATCATGCTCGCATCTGCGGAGAAGGGCGAGAGTGCCCTCCCGGTCCAACCGTTCGAACTCCGAGACATCCGGGCCATCGGCAAACGACGACCAGCCTTCAGCAAGCACATCATCAACCGGCCGAACGGTCACGACGAGACACACCCCGTCCTCGGCCTTGCGCTGCCCACGACACAGACAGGGGATGCGCACGACGCTCGTGGCCATGGAGATGATCTTCTCGCACTCTTCGATGGGCACTGGCTGGCCGAAGTGGTCGACCTGCATGTGCTCAGACACACGTTTGCGCACGGGGTCAGCGAGTGGCTTGGGTACGAAGCGCAGTGCCGAAAGACCTGCTCGGATCTTGCGGCGGTTCTCTTCGAAACCTCCGATGAACGAGACGATGTAACCCCGACGTTCAAGATCGCGTTCAAGGTCAGCGGCGTAGTTGGACGCCTGAAGGTACCATTTCTCTCCATCCCCGTGCTGAACGCAGAACTGGCACATCGGCCCTTTCAGCCCCCTCGGTCGACACGGAGCACTAACCATTAATGATACCCGTCGCAGGCGCGCCCCGCACGACATGCCTCGGTGCTAGAATGCGCACCACGCGACGTGCCGAGGAGGAGCCATGAGGATCGTAGTGCTGGGTGGAGGGCCAGGAGGCTATGCGGCTGCGTTCGAGGCAGCTCGACTTGGAGCCGAAGTCGTGCTTGTGGAAGCCGACCGCCTCGGCGGCACCTGTCTGAACCGGGGGTGCATCCCCACTAAGACCATCCTGCGCTCGGCGCGCATCGTTGCAGACACTCGCAATGGCAGCGAGTTCGGTTTGGATGTCGCGGCTGCGCGTGTGGATGTCGACCAGCTGCGCGAGCGCAAGGAGCGCGTGGTCGATGAGCTTGTCGCACAGGTCGAGGGCACGGCGAACCGTCTGGGCGTGCGTGTGGTGTACGGCCACGGCAGACTCGTCGGTCCTCTCGAGATCGAGGTGGCCACTGGCGATGGGCAGATCGAGAGCATCGAGGGGGATGGTGTCGTCCTCGCGACGGGCTCGGTTCCGTTCTTGCTCCCCACCATCGACCACGATCTCCCAGGCGTGTGGACGAGTGATGATGCAGTGGAGCTGGGTTCGCTGCCGCCAGAGGTTCTCATCATCGGTGGTGGTGTCATCGGGTTGGAGTTCGCGTGCGCGTACGCGGCGTTTGGGAGCAAGGTGACGCTCGTCGAACTCATGGAGCAGGTCCTGCCGGGAAGCGACCGGCGTGTGGTGCGCCAGACGCAAGATGCGCTTGAGAAGATGGGCGTGCGCTTCTTTCTTGGCGATGCGGTGGAGTCGGTGGAGCAGGTCGGTGACCGGGTAGTGGGCGTGCTGAGAAGCGGGGAGCGCATCGGCGCCGACGTCGTGATGAGTGCGCCAGGCCGCATGCCTCACTCGGCGGGCCTGGGCTTTGTCGAGGCAGGTATCGAGATGGACCGGGCGGCCGTGAAGGTCGACGAGCACCTGCGCACGAACGTGCGCGGCGTGTATGCGATCGGCGACCTCATCGGCGGGATGATGCTTGCGCACGTGGCCGAGGAAGAGGGTGTGATAGCTGCACGCAACGCAGTGGCTGAGCTGTCCAGCGACGCGGAGACGCCGGTGCTGCAATCTGTTCGCTACGACTGTATTCCCGCATGCGTGTACACCTTCCCCGAGGTTGCGGTCGTGGGGTCATCGCGCGACTCGGCCAAGAAGGCTGGGGTTGACGCGGTGCAGGCTGTGGCGAAGTTCTCGGCGAACGGCAAGGCGCTTAGCGAGGGGGAGGCGGAAGGCTTCGTGCAGATGGCCGCTGAGAAGGAGACGGGGCGCATCATCGGCTGCCAGATCGTGGGCCTGCACGCGGTCGAGATCATCCATGAGGTGGCACTTGCCATGCGCCACGGCATGGGAGTGCGCGAGCTCGCTGAGACCGTGCACGCACACCCCACGGTGAGCGAGGTCGTGAAGCTCGCGGCCCTCGACGCTGCCGCCAAGTGCGGTCGCCGAGTGACATAGGGCGATGACGTGACGCACTCGCATGGTGCCGCGCACAAGCGCCTTCCCGTATGGCTTCGCCGCCCGCTTGCCACCCCCGGCCAGGTGACGGTCGTCGAGGGGCTGCTCGGCGAGTTGCGACTGAACACGGTGTGCCAGAGCGCGAGATGTCCCAACCGCGGTGAGTGCTATGCCAGCGGGACGGCGACCTTCCTCATCATGGGTGATGCGTGCACGCGCGGCTGCCGCTTCTGCGCCGTCGACACCCGCGTCCCCGCGCCGCTCGACCCCGATGAGCCAGCGCGTGTGGCTGAGGCTGCACGGCGGTTGGGGCTGGGACACGTCGTGGTGACGACCGTCACCCGCGATGATCTTTCCGACGGCGGGGCGGCGCACTTCGTGGCTGTGATCGAAGCGTTGCGTGCCGAGGTGCCCAAGGCCCGCATCGAGGTGCTCACGAGCGATTTTGCGGGAGACGAGGCAAGCGTGGATGCGGTGGTGGATGCGGCACCTGACGTCTACAACCACAACCTCGAGACCGTCCCAAGGCTGTATACGAAGGTGCGCCCGGGAGCGAGCTACGAGCGCAGTCTCGGGGTGCTCGCACGAGTGAAGACGCGGTGTGCGCAAAGGGATGTGCCCGAACTGCCCACCAAGTCCGGCCTCATGCTGGGTCTCGGCGAGACGTATGAGGAGGTGCGTGAGGTGATGCACGATCTGCGTGCGGTGGGCTGCGATCTTCTCACCCTCGGCCAGTACCTGCGGCCGAGCGCTGCCCATCTGCCGGTCGCCGAGTTCGTGGAGCCCGCCGTCTTCGACGCCCTTGCCGCAGACGCTCGCGCGCTGGGATTTTCAGGTGTGGCGGCAGCTCCATTCGTGCGCTCGAGCTACCACGCAGCGGAGCTTGCGAGCGGCTGCTCGTGCTAGCCGACCGATTCCGTACCGGTGACAAGAACAGGCCAACCCGCGCGGTCGCGCCCCGAGCTCTTAGCCTCGTATAGGCTGGAGTCGGCACCTGCGAGCACGATGTCGATCACGCGTTCGCTGTGCGCCCCGCGGGGCGTCAGCACGGCCCCGCCGATGCTCACCGCAAGCTTGACGGGGACTCCGTCCCAGTCGGGACAGCGGATGTCGCGTACCGAGGTGAGTATGCGGTGCGACAGCGAGGCGTACTCCTCGGCATCCGTCTCCGGTGCGACGATGGCGAACTCGTCGCCTCCATAGCGCGCGATGAGGTCGCTTTGGCGTGTGGAGTCGCGCAGCGCCTCGGCGACGCACACGAGTGCTGCGTCGCCCACCGCGTGCCCGTGCTCGTCGTTCACGCGCTTGAACTCATCGACGTCGATGAGCAACACCATCAGCGGGCGGTCGTAGCGGTACGCCCATGAAACCCACTGCCTGAGGTGCGAGATGAGCCCTCGGCGGTTGAACAAACCTGTGAGCGGGTCGTGCGTGGCGTACGCGGCGAGCGCCACGTTGTCGCGAAGGGCGCGCTTGAGCACGCGGGCAAGGAACCGTGCGAGCGAGTCGGTGGTAGTGCTTGTCTCGATGGCCGAGACGAGACGCTCGATGTGCTGAGCGTACGCTTCCCGGTGGTGGCCGGTGCGACCGGGTTCCGTGAGATCGAGCAGCTCGGCGAAGACGGGGTCGAGCATGAAGAACTCGAGGTGCGCCGCAATCTCCACCATCTGCGCGGGGGTAAGCGAGGCGACGTCGACGGGCACGGCGGCCGAGACGTCCTCGTGCACCTGCAGCAGCTCGTCTAGCAGCCGTTCGGGGTCGTTCACCACATCGGGGATGAGCCCCTGGTCCCACGCGTCAAGCAGCTCACGCCACCAAGCGACGTGCTCCTCCTCCTCGGCAGCGAGGCTTTCGAACGTGTCTGCGAGCGCTGCATCAGCGCAATGTGCGGCAAGAGAGCGGTATGTGCTTGCGGCAAGCGTTTCGAGACCGATGCAGGTGACGAGTATCTTGCGCATGTACATCCCTTCGGCAGCAGCGGTCTCACGCTGACTATACCGCTCCCCGATATGCTTGCGTACCACGCCGCTCGCGGGGAAGATAGCAGTATGACCTTCGAGCCACGCACATATCGCCGGACCACCAAACCCGCGGGCCTCGTGTGTTTCGATGTCGCCATCAAAGAGACGGACCTGCACGTGTGCGCGGCGCGCGACCTCACCGACCTTGCCGAGGATCTCGTGGTGCGCGCCCGGTGGGATCTTGAGGGATACATTCGCGCACACCCGCGCTTCGGCGAGACGCTGACCCCAATCGACGTGCCGCAGAGCGCTCCCGAGATCGTGCGCCGCATGGCAGACGCAGCGCGCATCGCGCGCGTGGGTCCCATGTCAGCGGTCGCCGGCGCTATCGCCGAGTATGTGGCACGTGGGCTTGCTGTCACCTCGCCCGAGGTCATCGTTGAAAACGGCGGCGACATCTATCTCATGGGCACCGACGACCGCACGGTTGCGCTTTGGGCAGGGGACTCGGGAGTCCAGGGGCTTGGCATCACGGTGCGAGGGGGGCTGCTGCCGGTGTCGGTGTGCACGTCATCAGGTAAGGTGGGCCACTCGGAGTCCTTCGGCGCGGCCGATGCCGTCACCGTGCTTTCGCGAAACGGCGCACTTGCCGATGCCACGGCCACGGCTCTGGCAAATCGCGTGCGCAAGCCAGAAGACATCGAGCGCGCTATCGAGGCCGCGCAGCGTGTTCATGGTGTGTTGGGTGTGCTGGTGAGCGTGCAAGGCCATCTCGGCGCGTGGGGAAACGTGCATCTGGTCTCACTCGGCAGACAGGATTGATGGAGAGGGGCAGGTTGGATGGATAGCATCGACGAGTTGGACATGTACGAGGCCGAGAGACGCCTGGCGCTTTACAATGAGTACCGAGATGCCGCCCGCGTCTTCACGTACTATATCGAGACGGATCTGCGGGCGTACCTCGCCAATGACGTGGTCGTGGAGCCACAACCCTCGCAGGGTGGCGTGTATTTCAAGGTGACTCTCACCGATGTCTGGATCTATGAGGCCGAGCGGCTGAACCGGTTCGTGCCCGAGGCTGTCATCTACTCGATGGGCGACGTGCATGTCCAGCGGCTGAAGGCCGAGGAGTAGCGGGGCCGTGACTTCTGAGTCTTCCGAGCGGGCAGCAGCTGAGACACGCGCTGAGGCACTACGCCACGAGATCGCGCACCACGACTATCTCTACTACGCGCTTGATGCGCCGGAGATCTCGGACAGCGCATACGATTCGCTCATGCGTGAGCTCCGCGAGATCGAGGACGCATGGCCCGAACTCGTCACGCCCGACTCGCCCACGCAGCGTGTCGGTGTCACGCCTACAGCGACGTTCTCGCCGGTCGTGCACTCGCAGCGGATGTACTCGATTGACAACGCTATGGACCTGCACGAGCTCGATGCGTGGCTGGCGCGCGTGCACGACGCCCTCGGCGTGCGTGAGTGCGCATATGTGTGCGAGCTCAAGATCGACGGCTCGTCGATAGCGCTAGCGTATGTCGACGGCGTGCTGGAGCAAGCCGCTACACGCGGTGACGGGCGAACAGGCGAGGACATCACCGCCAACATACGCACGGTGCGCGACGTGCCGTTGCGCTTGCGCTCGGCGGTAGGGCCGCTCCCCGAGGGCAGGATCGAAGTGCGTGGCGAGGTCTACATGCCCAAGGCGAGCTTCGAGCGCTTGAACGAGACCAACGAGAAGGCGGGGTTGCCGCCTTTCGCCAACCCGCGCAACGCTGCTGCTGGATCAGCGCGACAGAAGGATCCGGCGGTGACGGCCGACCGTGACCTAGCCACGTTCCTGTACCAGGTCGCGGAGCCACGCATACTCGGGCTGACACGACAGAGCGAGGCGCTCGCGTGGCTGCGCTCGGCAGGCTTTCACGTCAACCCCGACGTCGTGACCTGCGCGGGTCCTGAGGAAGTGCGTGCGTACTGTGAATCGGCCACCAAAGCGCGCGAGACGCTGCCCTATGAGATCGACGGGGTGGTGGTGAAGGTGGATTCGTTTGCGCTGCAAGACGAGCTCGGTTTCACGGCGAAATCGCCGCGATGGGCCGTCGCCTTCAAGTTTCCGCCGGAGGAGAAGACCACGGTGCTGCGCGAGATTCGCGTGCAGGTGGGGCGGACGGGAGCACTCACCCCGCTCGCTGAGTTCGATCCCGTTGTGGTGGCGGGGTCCACCATCGCGCGCGCGACCTTGCATAACGAGGATGAGGTTCACCGAAAGGACGTGCGCGTGGGGGACACGATCATCGTGCGCAAGGCAGGTGATGTGATCCCCGAGGTGGTGGGACCGGTGCTAGGGATGCGCCCGCCTGGCGCCGTCGAGTGGCACATGCCCACCACGTGCCCGTCGTGCGGCGGGCCGGTGTGGCGCCCCGAGGGCGAAGCAGTCGCGCGCTGCACGAATGTCGCATGCCCTGCGCAACAGCTGGAACGGCTCGGGCACTGGGCTAGCCGCGGCGCGATGGATATCGACGGAATGGGTGCGGAGATCATCACGCGTCTCGTCGATAGTGGCCTGCTGCATGACATCTCGGACTTCTACATCCTCACTGAACCAGCGCTTGCCAATCTCGACATGGGGCGCACGAAGAAAGATGGCTCGCCGGTCGTTCTCGGGCGCACTGTTGCCGCGAAGCTTGTGGCGGCGGTCGACCAGTCGCGTGCGCGTCCGCTTGCGCGTGTTCTGTTCGGCCTGGGGATTCGTCACGTGGGCGCCACCGTTGCCGAGCTGCTCGCCGCGCAGTTCCACTCGCTCGATGCGCTCGGACAAGCGGCTGCATCACTTGAGGCGGGGAAGGAAGGCACAGCGGCGGACCCCATCGCGCGGGTCGAAGGTGTGGGGCCGGTCATCGCGGCGAGCGTGCGCGCATTCTTCGCGAACCCCGACAATCTCGCGCTCATCGAGCGGCTGCGCGAGCGGGGAGTGAGGTTGGCCGAGGAGCGGGCGGAGCCTGACCGCCCGCAGACGCTAGCCGGCCTCACGTTCGTTCTCACCGGCGCGCTTGACCGCTACACACGTGATGAGGCCGGTGCTGCCCTGAAGGAGCTCGGGGCCAAGGTCACCGGTTCGGTGAGCAAGAAGACATCATTTGTAGTTGCGGGGGAAGATGCCGGCAGCAAGTACGACAAGGCAGTAGCGCTCGGCGTGCCCGTTCTTTCCGAAGTCGATCTCGCGCGCATCCTGGAGACCGGGCGGCCCCCCTCGGCCACTCCCGGCGACGCGCCGCCCAAACCCCCCTCGGCAGACGACTGATCGGCTTGGCATGGCGCGCACGCCCGTCGGGTATCATGTGACGCGTCGCGCAAGACGACTCAGCCCCACCCATCACGAAAGGCTCGCCCCATGGCAATCTCGCTCAAGGAAGTCCGCGAAATCGCAGTCATCGCGCGCTTGAGGCTCACCGACGAGGAGGTCACAAGCTTCACCGACGACCTCAACTCAATCCTCGCGCATGCAGACACCATCCGCGAGCTTGACCTTGCGGATGTGCCGCCCGCTGAACACCCTCTTGATGTGGTGAACGCGACCCGTGCCGACGAGGTTCGTCCTGGTCTTTCTCGCGAGGCCGCGCTTGCCAACGCGCCACAGGCCGCCGAGGGCGCGTTCGTGATCCCGCGCATCGTGGGCGGAGGCGATGAGTCATGATCGACATCTCCGCGCTTACCGCTGCCGAGATCCGTGGCGGCATCGCCGAGCGTCGCTTCTCCGCGCGTGAGGTCGCCGAGGCGGCACTGGACCGCATCGATGCGCTCGAAGGACGGGTGCGTGCGTTCACACAGGTGACGCCCGAGTTGGCGCTTGAGGCCGCCGCGCGCATCGACAAGGCTGCCGCCGAGGGCGCGAGTCTGCCGCCTCTTGCTGGGGTCCCGGTGGCGTTCAAGGACAACCTCAACCTGATCGGCACACGCACGACGTGTAGCTCGAAGATGCTCGAGAACTACGAGAGCATGTTCGACAGCACAGCCGCGAGCCGCCTCATCGAAGCTGGTGGGTTGCCGGTTGGCAAATGCAACATGGATGAGTTCGCATTCGGCTCCTCGACTGAGAACTCGGCGTTCGGGCCCACGCACAACCCTTGGGATCTCGAACGCGTGCCGGGCGGTTCTTCAGGCGGTTCGGCGGCCGCCGTGGCTGCAGGGATGGCCACCATAGCGCTGGGTTCAGACACGGGTGGGTCGATCAGGCAACCCGCAGCGCTCACGGGCACGGTTGGCCTCAAGCCGACGTACGGGCGCGTCAGCCGCTATGGTGCTGTGGCGTTTGCGTCGAGCCTTGACCAGGTGGGACCGTTCGCGCGAACGGTGGGGGAGTGTGCGCTTGCACTGAACGCCATCTCAGGCAAGGACCCGCGTGACGCGACGAGCGTGGCACGACCGGCCGAGGACTTCACCGCCGTGCTCGCTGAGGGCGTGGCAGGCTTGCGCGTGGGTTTGGTGACCAACCTGCTTGAGACCGAGGGGTGCCAGGAGGCTGTCCGCGAGAGCGTGCGAGCAGCAGCCGAGACGTTTGCGGTGCTTGGCGCGGACGTGGGGGAGGTCGAGCTGCCAAACGCCCTGCATGGGGTAGCTGCGATTCACGTCATCGGCCCTGCCGAGGCGAGCTCGAACCTCGCGCGCTTCGATGGCGTGCGCTACGGGCATCGAGCGCAGGGCGCCGAGGACATGATGGATCTGTATCTGCGCTCGCGTGCCGAGGGATTCGGGTCCGAGACGATGCGACGCATCATGCTCGGCACATACGTGCTCTCTGCCGAGCAGTACGATGAGTACTATGTGCAGGCGCTCAAGGTGCGCACGCTCATCAAGCGGGACTTCACGGCGGCGTTCGAGCGGTTTGATGTGCTGCTCACGCCCACGTCATCGACGGTGGCGTTCAAGATGGGTGAGCGCGCCGATGACCCGCTGGCCATGTACCTTTCGGACATCTACACGATTCCTGTGAACCTGGCGGGCAACTGCGCGGTGAGCGTGCCGAGCGGGTTTGATGACGAACTCAGCTTGCCGATAGGGCTGCAGATCGTGGGGGGGCACTTCGCTGAGGCAACGGTGCTGCGCGCGGCGGCTGCATTTGAGGCCGCGGCGGGATTGGATCTGGTGCCGCCGCTGGCACGGTGAGATTTCAGTGAGCGACCGTTGTGTTGCGGACGCTAAGGTCGCGTGTGCGTGTGCTGGAACCCACCTGCGTAGGACGGGGAGAGCGCGGGGTCCGAGGGGGTCACTCCAACCGTCGGCAAAATGGGTGCAGTTGCACCCATTATCCCGACCGCTCGGGAGGAGGCCCCGCTCGGCAGCACGACTCACCGTCGCAGAGAGGACACACCCGCTATGGCCCGCGTACCCTACCAAGACGCATTCGAGTACTTTATCGGCTCGCGGACGCGTGCCGCGCTCATCCGCCGGCTCGTGACCAACCCACAGCGGCGCGTATGGCTCCGCGAGCTCTACCGCGGCCTGCACGCCGGCATGGGTGCGATCCATCGCGAGCTCACGATCCTGGAATCCCTCGACCTCATCATCCCACGCGCCCAAGCTGGCGCACGGTTCTACGAGGTCAACCCGTCTCACCCCCTGTACCGTCCGCTGAAAGAGCTCGCCGAGTCCGGTGCGACATACACACGCCCGTTCCGCCGCGAGAAGCTCGCCCGGCCACGTGTTCTGCGCCGGGAGGGGAATACTCCCATCAAGCGGGCAAACCCGCGTATGATAGAAACCGAGAATGCGACTGACACCAGACCAGATGTCAGCGACGGCAAGGAGGGAACCAGACGTGACTGAGCACGATGCCGACAAATCCCAGACAAAGGCGCCCCACACTGAGACCGGCCTTATCGAGAAGGCGTTCCTGATGGGCATGGGCGCCGCGTTCATGGCAAAGGACAAGGTCGAGGAGTTCGCTGACGAGATGGTCAAGCGCGGCGAGATCTCACGCGAGGATTCCGATTCGTTCACCGGCAGGATCGTCGACCAGGCAGACACCGCCGCGTCCTCAGCGCAGAAGACTGTTGCCGAGGAGACCGCCAAGGTCGTCAAGCGTATGGGTCTGGCCTCTCGCGAAGATCTCAAGAAGCTCGAGGATGAGCTCACCGAGATCAAGGCGCTCATCGCCTCGCTGCGGCCTACCGAGGGCGGGTCGTCTGAGTCGTGAGCCGCGGGCCCGGCGCATCGCCTGACGTCCGCAAGCATCTCGCCCGCCACCGCCAGATCGCCTCGGTGCTGGCCGACGAAGGGCTTCACGCGGTCATCGACGCGACGGGCCTCCATCGCGTGGCTCCGCCACGCTACAAAACCGTGCGCGGCGCCTCCAAGCCAGACACGCTCACGCGTGAACAGCACGTGCGCCGCGCGCTGGAGCGTCTCGGCCCCAGCTTCATCAAGGCAGGCCAAGCCATCTCGACGCGCACCGATGTCATCCCGCCCGAACTCGCCAAGGAGCTTCGCAAGCTGCAAGATCAGGTGCCCGCGGAGCCTTTCGAAGTCGTGCGTCAGATGGTAGAGACCGAGCTTGAGATGGGGCTTGAAGAGGCGTTTGCGACCTTTGATCCCGAGTGTGCCGCGGCCGCCTCGCTCGGCCAGGTGCACTGGGCCACCCTTTTCGACGGCACCGAAGTGGCGGTCAAGGTGCAGCGGCCCGAGGCGCGACATCAGATGGAGATCGACGTCGATATCGCGCTCACCCAAGCGCGCTGGGTCTCCGAGCACACCGACATCTTCGGCAACACAGATATCCTCGCGGTCTCGGAGGAGTTCGCCGAGGCCGTCTTAGAGGAGCTCGATTACTCGAAGGAGGCGCGCAACGCCGAGCGGCTGTGGCGCGCGTTCAAAGACGACCCTACCGTCGCGTTTCCCAAGGTCTACTGGGAGCGCACGACCAGCCGGGTGCTCACGCTCGAGCGGCTTTATGGCATCAGCATGAACCGCGTCGACGCGCTCGATGAGGCGGGTCTTGATCGCGTGGAACTCGCGCAACGCGGCATCAACTGCTTTCTTAAGCAGATGTTCGAGATTGGTTTCTTCCACGCCGACCCGCATCCCGGCAACTACCTCGCGCTCGCTGATGGCCGAGTGGGCTTCACCGACTTCGGCCGAGTGGGCACCATCTCCGAGGAGTCCCGAGAGCGCTTCGTCGACCTTGTGTGGGGAGCAGTCAACCGCGACCCGCAGATGGCTACCGACACGCTTGTCGCCATGAGCGGAAACCCCGAGGTCGACGAGGTCGTGCTGGGCCGCGAGGTCGCGCGCCTCATCGGCAAGTATCACGGTCTTGAGCTTGGCGGCATCAACTTCGGCGAGCTCATGAGTGAGACGCTGGGACTCATCCGCGGACATCAGCTCGGCGTGCCGAGTGACTTCGCGCTGCTCATCAGCACGCTCGGCATCCTTGAGGGCGTCGGCACGATGCTCGACCCCTCGTTTGACTTCGCGTCCACTGCCAAGCCGTTCGCCGACAAGATCGTGCAGGAGCGGCTGCGCCCCGACGTCATCATCCGCAAGGCGTCGAGCACTTTTCGTCACACGCTGCGCGTTCTCGAGATGCTTCCCGATGCCACCGAGCGGGTGTTGCGGCGGGTGTCTCGCGGTGAGGTGCGCGTGGCCGTGCGCCCCACCGGTTATGAGGACATGCTGTCCGAGCTGCACGAGCTCGTGAATCGTCTTGCGTTCGCCCTCGTGGTGGCTGCGCTCGTCATCGGTTTCTCCACGTTGTTGAGCGTCTCAGGCGCGCCGGGATGGTCGCGTATGGTGGGCGAAGTGGGCATGGTGCTCGCCTTTGTTGTGAGCGGCTGGTTCTTCATCTCGATCTGGCTTTCACACCGCCGCCACAAGAACCGCTAGCCGCACACTACTTCGGCTAGAATCATCCCCATCACAGCACGCGAGAGAGAGATCATATTCACCGAGAGGAAGTGTCACGTGGCGAAGGATCGGCTCGCACACGTCCTTGAGCGCTGGGAAGCCGTGATCGGCCTGGAAGTCCACACGGAGCTCACGACGCTCAACACTAAGATGTTCTGTGGCTGTCCGGTGGCGTTTGGCGGCGAGCCCAACACCCGCGTGTGCCCTTCGTGCTTGGGGTTGCCGGGTGCGCTGCCGGTTCCTAATCAGGCCGCGGTGGAAGCCACGGTGCTCGCGGGACTGGCGACGGGCTGCACCATCGCTGAGCGCTGCCAGTTCCACCGCAAGAACTACTTCTACCCAGACATGCCCAACAACTATCAGATCTCCCAGCTCGAGCCGCCGTTCTGTGCGCATGGGCATGTGGACATCGACATCGAGCAGGGCTCTGCGCCCGTGCGCCCGGACCGTGCGGGCGACTACACCACGCGCATCGGCATAACGCGCATCCACCTCGAAGAAGACACCGGCAAGATGGTGCACGTGGGCGGCACCGAGGGCCGCATCGCAGGCGCCACGCACAGCCTCGTGGACTTCAACCGGGCAGGCACCGCGCTCATCGAGCTTGTGACCGACCCCGACATCCGCACGCCAGAGGAAGCGCGGCGGTTCGCGCAGACGCTGCGGCTCATCTGGCGCACGCTCGGCATCTCGGACTGCAGCATGGAAGAGGGTTCGATGCGTGTCGATGGCAACGTGAGCGTGCGCCCGCGTGGTGAGAGCGCGCTTGGCACCAAGGCCGAGATCAAGAACATGAACTCTTTCAAGTCGCTGCACGACGCGCTTGCCTACGAGATCGTGCGCCAGGCCGAGATGCTGGAGGACGGTGGCACGGTGGTGCAGGAGACACGCCACTGGGATGCCGGCGCTAAACGCACGAGCGGCATGCGCTCCAAGGAAACCGCGCACGACTACCGTTACTTCGCCGACCCCGACCTCGTGCCCTTCGAGCTCAGCGCCGAGTGGGTTGAGTCCGTACGTGGTTCTTTGCCCGAGCTTCCCCAGCAGAAGAAGCAACGGTTCATGGCCGACTACGGCGTGTCGCCTTACGAGGCATCTGTGCTCGTCGGCGAGGACCTCGAGATGGCGGAGTTCTTCGAGGCTACGATCACTATCGCGGGGCTTGAGCGCGCCAAGGCCGTGAGCAACATCATGCTCAACGAGCTTTCCATGCATCTGAACGCCGTGGGGATCGGCGTGGCCGAGTCCAAGGTCGTGCCTTCGATGGTGGCCGAGCTCGTGGCGCTCGTGGAGGAGGGGGCCATTTCGGGCAAGCAAGCCAAGGAGGTCTTCGCCGAGATGGCTGAGACCGGGGACTCGCCCGGCGCCATCGTGGAGCTTCGGGGGATGAAGCAGGTCTCGGACAGCGACGCGATTGAGAAGGTCGTCGACCACGTTCTGGCGGCCAGTCCCGCGCAGGTGGAGCAGTATCGGGGCGGGAAGACCACGGTCATGGGCTATTTCGTGGGGCAGGTCATGCGCGAGATGCGCGGGCAGGCCAACCCCAAGGTGGTCAATGACGTGCTGGCGCGCAAGTTGGGTGGGGCTGACGGACAATAGGAGCAGTCGTTGACATAGCGATCATCTTTGCGTTGTCGATCGTCGCGATCTTCCTAGCACATCGCATCGGCGCGCCCTCGATCGTCGGCTTTCTCGTGGCAGGCGTCGTGGCAGGCCCGCACGGGCTCGGGCTCATCCATGAAGTGGACCAGGTTGAGGCGCTCGCCGAGATCGGTGTGGTCCTTCTGCTGTTCGTCATCGGCATGGAACTCTCGCTCAGCGGCCTGGTCGAGATGCGCAGGGCCTTCCTCATCGGCGGGACGATCCAGATGTTCGGGACCGCGTTTGTGGTGGGGGCTGGAGCGTTTGCGCTGGGACAGTCGATGCAGCAGTCCGTCTTCTTGGGGTTTGTGGTAGCGCTCAGCAGTACGGCCATCGTGCTGAAGCTCTTACAGGAGCGCGCCGAGCTCGACAGCCCCCACGGTCGCGTGGTGCTCGGCACGCTCATCTATCAAGACATCGCGGTCGTGCCTTTGGTGCTGGCTGTGCCGTTCCTCGCAGGGTCGGCAGGAGCAGGCGGCACGTCACTTGATGCGTGGTGGGTTCTGCTTGCCAAGGGCGTAGGCGTGGCTGTGATCGCGTATATCGCGTTTCGGTGGGCAGTGCCGTGGCTGCTTGATCGTGTCACGCGTACCGGAAGCCGAGAGGCGTTCTTGCTCTCGGTGCTCCTTATCTGCATCGGGATCGCGTTGCTGACATCTTCGGCAGGCCTGTCGCTGGCGCTGGGCGCGTTCCTCGCCGGGCTCATCATCTCCGAATCCGACTACTCCCACCAGGCCGTGAGCGTGATTCTGCCGTTTCGCGACGTGTTCATGAGCTTGTTCTTCGTGTCGGTGGGAATGCTGCTCGATGTCTCGTATGTGGTGCACAATCCGCTGCGCATCGTTGTGCTCACCGCGGCGATCTTGCTCATTAAGCCGCTGGCCGTGATGGTGGGCTCGATTGCGCTCGGCCTGCCGATGCGCAATGCCGTGCTTGCTGGTCTCGCGCTCGCGCAGGTGGGGGAGTTCTCGCTTGTCGTTGCCGAGGTCGGCGTGGACTACGGGCTGCTCGACGGGCCGCTTTTCCAGACAGTCCTGGCCAGTGCGGTGGCAAGCATGGTGGCAGCGCCGTTCATCGTGGGAGCAGGGCCGCGGATCAGCGAGGCTGTGCTCAAGCTACCCATGCCCGAGCGCTGGCGCACAGGCATCGGTCCGTTACGGGTGGCACCTGCTCACCCGTACGAGGGGCATGTGGTGATCGTGGGGTATGGCGTGACCGGTCACAATGTGGCACGCGCTGCGCGGGAGTCGGGGGTGCCGTACGCAGTGCTTGAGATTGACGCGGATGCCGTGCGCGAGGGGCAGGAGCGTGGCGATCACATCCACTTTGGGGATGCCACGCACGAAACGGTGTTAGAGCACGTGAACATCGAACGCGCCAAGGCAGTGGTGGTCATAGTGAACGATCCGGTGGCTGCCCGGCGCATCACCGAGCTCGCGCGCAGGATGGCTCCGGATGCATACGTGTTGGTGCGCAGCCGGTACGTGCGCGAGGCTGAGGTGTTGTATGAGCTAGGTGCCGATGAGGTCATCGCCGATGAGCTTGAGGTCTCTATCGAGATATTCTCGCGGGTATTGGGACGATGTCTTGTGCCGCGTGAGGATATCGAGCGGTATGTCGCCGAGGCGCGGGCAGAATGGCGTGAGATGGCACGGTCTTTGTCGCCGGAGGCTACGTCGGCACATGACATGCGTGTCCATCTGCCAGATATGCGGACCTGCACATTTAGGGTCTCCGAGCACTCGCCGCTGCAGGGACGCTCTATCGCTGAGTCTGGACTGCGCCCGGATGAGAAGGTGACGGTGCTTGCCGTCACGCGCGATGGCGAGACGTTGGCGAACCCGGTGGGCGCGACGGTGTTTGAGCGAGGGGACGAGGTGCTGGTGATCGCGCCAGTCGATTGGGATTCGGCGCGGGTGCGCTAGGGTAGTGGTGCCGGGAGAAGGAGTCCTCGGCCTAAAGCCATTCGTCGTGCATTCGTCGTCTTCGGCAGAGCAACACCCTTGAGACACGCCTACATACCGTTCATCGACAACAACAAGCCGCTCGTCATGAAGTCGCACATTTCGCAGGAATCCGCTTGCGGTCCTCGGCGTGGTCGGGTACATTCTTATTGTCCCGAGAGGTTGAACCGGGCGGAACCGCGGAAGGTAGCGTACCAGTAGCTGCCGGCGGGGCTTCAAGAAGGATCGGCAGGGCGTGAGCTAGGCTGGTCTGGGCAGAGTCCCAAGGGTGTGAAACGGAAAGCTTCCGATTAGCGGCTCTCGCAGGTGAGATTTCTCGGGACACTCTTTTATCTTCACGCCTCCTCCCTCATTGAGCGCCAGGCGGCTTCGCGGTACCATCGCTTGAGAGCGCTGTCACAAGCATTGGCGCACCCAAGCACCAAGTGCCCACGCACCCTGGAGGAGCAGATGAGCCGTAACCCGTTTTCTGGCTACGCGGATCCAAAGCGACGTCCGCGCTACCTTGTTTGGACGGGTGCGGCCATCATCATCTTGATCACGGTGGTCATCACGTCGCTCGGTGCAACGTCGACACGCTGGTTCTGCAACGATGTCTGCCACGTCGTGCACTACGACAATGCGCGTCAGTACGAGGCGTCCACACATTCGCGTATCTCGTGCCTAGCCTGTCACATTCCATCAAACCTCGACGGTCTGCGGTTCACGATAGAAAAGGCCGAGAAGCTCCCTGACGTCTGGCACGTGCTCGCAAACACCTTCCACCTGCCACCGAACAAAGACTCATACATCGCGCTCTCGATGGACGAGGTGCAGTGCACGCAGTGCCACAATCTCGACAACCGCGCTGCGACCCCCACCGAAGGAGTCGTCATCGACCACACAGTGCACTCCGAGGCTGGCGTGGCATGTGCCATCTGTCACAACCGCGTCGCGCACCCGGAGATCTTCGAGCTCAAGCTGGAAGGCAACGAGAAGCACGAGGATTACATGGAGATGACGGCGTGTTTCCGCTGTCACACGCTCACAGGCTCCTCGCCCAGCGAGTTCACCGCACCGGGGGCGTGCGAGGCGTGCCACACGCCGGACTTCGAGCGCGTGCCGGCAAGCCACGGCGTCGAGGGCTTTTACACCGAGTACGGGGATTCATCGGCGCATGCGCGCATGGCTGCCGAGGAGACAAGCAAGGTCGCGGCCGCCGAGGAGCGCTGGGCCGAGGTCGGGCCCGAGCTGCGCGCCAAGGGGCCGAAGCTGCTGTCGAGGCTGTTCCGGATACCGCACGGCGAGTTCCTCGATCTACCGCCGGTGGCGACGGTGAATGAATGCTCCACCTGCCATGTGACCGAGAAGTTCTGCGGGGAGTGCCACGGGTTGGAGATGCCGCACCCTGCAGGGTTCGTCGACGGGCACGCTGCAGCTGGCGACGCAGACCCGCAGATGTGTGCGCGCTGCCATAACAAGACTGGCGACCCGGCGCTGAACGTGACCGCGTGCGACCAGTGTCACCACTCGGCAGGCGACCCGCGCAAGCCCTGGCTAGCGCAGCACGATGACGCCGCGCGCGCCACCGACATCCTCACCGACTGTTACCGTTGCCACGAAGAGGTGTTCTGCTCTGGGTGTCACGTGCGGGGCGAGAAGCCAAGCAGGTACTAGGGCTGAGGTGCGTGGTGCGTGCCACCGCGTACCTCGGCGTTACGGCAGCGGCGAGAACGGTTCATCGGGACCCACCATCTCGGCCAGATCAAGCTTGCGTGCCGGACGCGCGCTCATCTCACGGTCGATGGAGCGGGCTGTCCCCAGCGAAAGCAACATCACGAACGATGCCATAAGCGCACCGGCGATCATGGTCTGCTGCACCCCTATGAGTCCCGCTAGCGCAGGCGCGAACGCGAGCGGCAGCATCTCACCTGCTCGGCGATGCACTTCGGCGGTCCCCATCACACGCCCCACCGAGGTCGGCGGCGAATCCCGGTGGATAAGCGTGCGCCACAGCGGCGCGAACAAGCCAGTGATCGCGCCCCACGTGAGTGCGCCCACAAGCACGATGCGAAGGTCTGCGAAACCCACATACAGAATGGATGCGAACCCGCTCGCCGCTACCGTGGCGACCAGTCCCTGTGCCGAGATGGCGCTGTCGCGTAGCCGAGGGAGGATGGCCGCGCCAATCAGCATCCCCAACCCGTAGATGGCATTCACCCATCCAAGCGTATCTGCTCCGCCGCGTACCACATCTCGGAAGAACAGCGGCTCGAGAACGCCAAATGAGCCGAAACTCACCCACAGGAGCGTCCCTGCGAACACGTAGTATCTCAGCGCGCGGGCGCTGTACGTGACCTTCATCCCCTTAACGAACGCGCGGATGGCGTTGGGGTGGCCCTCGGCGACGTCATGGCCGAAGGGGGCGCGGGCAAGGCGCGTCTGCCAGACGAGCACCGCGGCAGCCACCGAGGTCACCGCATCGAACACGAACACCCAGTCAAGCGCGATGTGGCGCACGAGCAAGGCGCCTATCGCAGGCCCCATGACAAACGAGACCGAGGTGGCGCCGTTGACGGTTGAGTTGATGCGCCGCAGTTCGTTGGGGTCGTGGGTGAGATACGGTGCGAACGCCTCGCCTGAGATGCCCACCGGTGTTCCCACGAGTGCCCACAGGGCGGCGGTGAGAGTGAGGGTGCTCATGGAGTCGGCGAAGATGAAGATGAGTGCCGCGGGGGCGAAGAGCACCTCGGCGGCCACCAGCACGACACGCGGGCCGTAGCGGTCGATGAGCACGCCGGAGACTGCGCTTCCGATGAGCGATGAGAGCGAGAGCGCCAGCATGAGTACAGAGAGCTGGCCCGCCGTGGCGTGCAGCTCAAAGGCGGCCTTGCCCCAGACGCCGACAAAGAATGCGGCTTCGCTGCCCACGCGCGAAAGGAAGCGGGCTGCTAGCACTCTATGTAGGTCGATTCGTCTCACTGGACATGCCTTCTGCTGGAGAGGGACGAGCCCTGCCGTCGCAGCGCGCGAACGGCTGTGCCTGGCAACCCGCACCACAGGGCATGGTATGCGTTTCTCACGCACTCTGATACAGATAACGCAGTTTCCGTAGAGACCCCCGCGCATTGACACCAGATTATCCCTGGTCATACACTATATGGATGCGTCGCAAGCACCTCGCGCGACGTTCACGACCGCAGCGGGGGCGCGGCCCACGTCTGCCTGGCTCCCCACGAGGAGCGTTTGAATGCAGCGTTCGGCCCGGACAGCTGTTCTCCGGCGCACGTCATGGCTCGTAACCGTGACGCTTCTCGCCATTGCGTTGGCATGGGTCCTCGCGGCATCCACGCCTGCCTCCGACATCCCTGTCGTTGACATGACCGGCGAGGTCACGCAGGATTCCTGCAGCCCCTGTCATGCACGCCTCGACGAGGCCGATACCCCCGGGCTCATATACAGCCATGGCACGCACATGATGATCGCGTGTTCGGTGTGTCACCCCTCCATGCCGCATGAGGCTGGCCAGACCACCCGGCCTCAGATGCCGATCTGTTTCACCTGTCATGGCGTCCCTCACACGGCCGGCCCCACGCTTGCCTCAGGCGAGTGCGAGACGTGCCACACACCTGAGTTCGAGAGACGCCCTGCCTCGCATGTCGAGACCTGGGATGCATCCCCGCATGCCGAGGCGGTTGCCGAGGGCGGCTCCAACCAGTGCATGCTGTGCCACTACGCACCTGTCGACTGCGACGCATGCCACCAGGAGCAAGCCATCGAGGCCGGCCCGATGCCACCAGGCTATCTGTCATCGTGGCCCGTCGCCCCCACGCGCCCGTCCTGGGAGATCGCGCTCGGCGGCACGCCCACCGTGAGCCAGTGCGTCTTCTGCCACGATGACCTCGACACCTTCGCGCCTGGCCGCATCATCTTCGCGCACGGCGACCATCTCCCGCTCGGCATCTCATGCCAGGCGTGCCACCCGAGCTTCCCGCACTCCACCGAAGGCACGCGCCGGAACAAGATGGTGGAGTGCTACCGCTGCCACAGCCTGCAGCACTCCGAGCAAGGGCTCGTCGCCACAGAGGAGTGTGTTGACTGTCACCCGCCCGGATTCCAGCTCATCCCTGAGAACCACACGCCGCGTTTCACCGCCGGCGAGCACAAAGCCATGGTCGAGGAGGATGAGACCTACTGCACGATGTGCCACAAGAGCGCGTTTTGCCAGGAGTGTCACCGCGCCAAGCGCCGTCTGGCAGACGGCTCCAAGCCGAGATGGGTCATTCCTGAGGACCACCAGGAGTCGGTGTGGCTTTCGCAGCACGGGCCGAGGTTCCTCGCCGCCACCGGCACATGCTGGGCATGTCATGACTCGCCTTCGTGTTCGCGCTGCCACCAGACTCCCATGCCTCATCCCAATGACTGGCTGGACGCACACGGAGACTCGGAGTTCAGCGCGCGCGACGATGCCGACTGTGATCTGTGCCATACCGATCGCGAGTGGTGTCAGGACTGTCACCATGAACAGGTGCGGCAGGTAGAGCTCGTCGAGGAGAACTGCACACCATGCCATCCTCAGATGACCACCCGGCCGCGAACCCAGCTACGTGACCGCAAGCTCGCGCCGCACGCGGTGCACTTCGAGGTGAGAGAGGTCAAGGGCCGGCCGTACCGCTGCTATGAGTGCCACACCACCTGGGGCAGCCCAGGCCGCAACGGTAACGGTAACGGAAACGGGCATGTGGGATCTCCCACCGAGCTCGGCCATGACTTCAGAATGTGTTACGACTGTCACGGAGCACTGGACTTTCGGAGCGTACTTATCGCACCATGGCCAGGCGCACAGTTGTGTGGCCGGTGCCACCCCGAAGGACCAGTGGCGCCCTCGGACCGTCCCGCGGCGCAGCTGCAGTGACCTTCAAGGCCAGGGAGACGACGCACATGCAAGACGAGACGACCCGCAGCGCCGCGACACATACATCACACTCGCGCGTCGGACGACCTCTGCTCGATCGCATCCTTGCCGCCGTAGGCGCACTCCTGCTCGTGGCAGTATTCGCGGCGGGCGTCTATCTCGCGTACTCCATCGCCGAGACGCGTGCCATGGAGCAGGGCTCCACCCCGCGCTCTCGCTTGATCGCCGAGCTACACGCGAAGGTGGAGGAATCTCCCAACGATGCCTCCTTGCGCGTGCAGCTCGGCGAGCTTTATGCCGCTGACGGCCGCACCGCAGACGCCGTGCGCGAACTCAGGGTCGCTCTTGAGATCGACCCCGAGCACGCCGGCGCATATCTGCTGCTTGGCGTGGTGGCGCTTATGGACAAGGACTACGCGCAGGCCGATACGTTCTTCCACAAGGTGCTGGAGCTCACTGAGGGCAAGGAGTTCCAGAACCTCATGCTCAACCGCGAGCTCGCGTACTTCTATCTCGGCGAGTCGGCGCTTGACCAAGCCAACTACGAGGATGCTATCGGCTACTTCAAGGCCACCATCCGCATGAACAAGAGCGCCTCAGACGCGTACTTCGGCCTGGGGATGGCGTTCAAGGGTATCGAAGATTACCCGGCGGCGCTTGAGCAGTTCGAGATCACGCTTGCCTTCGATCCTAAGTTCGCACAGGCGCACTACGAGATGGGCCAGATCTATCTGGCGATGGACGACCGCATCAACGCGGCGGTGCACTTCGCCGAGTCAGCACGGCTGGAGCCTGATAGCGAGCTTCCCGCCGAGGCGCTCTCCTCGCTCGGCAGCGCGGAGGACTGGGAGACCAAGGCGCGCTCGGCGCTCGCTGCAGGTGATACGGACGCAGCGCTGGAGGCCGCGCTCATAACGCGCGCGCTTGACCCTGAGTCGGTGGACTTCGCCATCCTGCATGCCGAGGTGCTTGAAGCCATGGACAAGCGCAAGGACGCGCTTGACGTCTACGGTGAGGCGCTGACACTCGCACCTGATGACGCGAGGATCAAAGCCGCCATCGAGAGACTCGAACAACAATGATCCTGACGGCTGTTGACGAGAGGGGCCCGCGTGACCAAGCGGCGTAAGAGGCTTATCCTAGCCATCCTCATCCTACTGCTTCTGTTGCTGTGCCTCGGGGCCACGATCATCAACTACCGGGCCACCAAGCAGCTCTCTCTCCCGTTCATCAAGGTGTCGACGGGCCAGCTCACTCCTCCGCAGTACCTCTACTCGTTCAGCGGGCCTGAGGGCGAACGGCTCACTCGGCCGATCGGGATCGCCTCTTTCGGTGGGTCCGTGTATGTTCCCGACTCGCGCGAGGGCAAGGTCTTCGTGTTCAGTGCCGAAGGAGACCTGCAGTACACGTTTGGCGAAGACATACTCATCACACCGCTGTATGTGGCACGAAACCCCAAGGATGGCTTGTTCTACGTCTCTGATCGCCGTACGCGCTCGGTACAGGTCTTCGAGTTCGACGGCACGTGGGTCAAAGCATTCGACCCGCAGCTTCCGCCAGAAGAGCTCCCGAGCTTTGAGACAGGCGGCGTGCAGTGGGTGCCGCTTGCCATCGCGTTCGATCCTGACGGCACCATGTACGTGAGCGACCTGCTGAAGAGCCACCGGGTGCTCGCGTTTGACCCAGAGGGTACGTTCAAGTGGTCCTCGGGCACAACGGGTATCGCCGAGAGCGCCACGTCCGATCCGGGGTACTTCCAGTTCC
>JAVEVF010000010.1:0-30055 GCA_034005175.1 Coriobacteriia bacterium
CCCTAGACATCGCCAAACGCCAGCTTGATTACGGCTTCCACCCACCCACGGAGTATTTCCCGCTCATCGAGGACGAGGCGCTGCTGATCGAGCCCACCGAGACGGAGTCGCTCGATGATCTCGATCGGTTTGCAGACGCCATGCTCGCAATCGCTGAGGAAGCTGCTTGCGATCCCGCCCTCGTGAAGAACGCCCCGTACACGACCCCGGTGCGCCGCCTCGACGAGGCGGGGGCAGCACGCCATCCTGACCTGCGGTACAAGCGGCAGAGGTGAGTGCGGTGGCGTCCTCCTGGCGCCTGCTCATCGAAGACGCGCCGATGTCAGGCGTGCGCAACATGGCGGTCGATCGCGCCATCCTTGCCGCGCGTGCCCGAGACACGGCGCCGGCGACGTTGCGCATTTACAGCTGGGTGCGTCCGACCGTGACCCTCGGACGTTTTCAGGACGCAGCCGGAGTCGATCTGGGGCTTTGTGACACGTGCGGCATCGATGTCGTGCGGCGATTCACCGGCGGCCGCGGCGTGTTGCATGACAATGAGATCACCTATTCTGTGGTGGCATCGACTGCAGACGGAGTGCCCCGGGGTGTTGCGGCATCGTACCGGTTCTTGTGCCAAGGGCTTGTCTCAGCGTATCACCATCTCGGAATGGATGCGCAGCTCACCCGCCGGAATGTCGGGACCGCATCCTCGGCCGCGTGTTATCTGCACGCCACTCCTGCGGATCTGTCACTGGGTGCTCGGAAGCTCTCCGGCAGCGCCCAGGTCTGGCAGGGAAGCGCTGTCTTGCAGCACGGATCGTTCACCATCTCACGTGATGCTGGCCTGGAGGCAGAGGTGTTTCGTCTATCGCAAGACGCCTCACGACTGCTTGTTGAGTCAACAGCGACACTGAGCGGGCGTGGTGCAGGGGTACCCGAGAGGGCCGAGATCGTCAGCGCGGTAGTGCGGGGGTTTGCCGAGGGACTGGGTATCACGCTTACACCTGGTGTGTTGAGTGCGGAGGAAGAACATCTTGCACACATGTTCGCACGGGAGATAGAGGGCGAGCCCACCGCAAAGATTCCGAACGTTTCTGTTGACCTGGAGCTAGAGTGAAGGTTGAGGTGCTCTCGGCCCTCGCATGTCGCCGCTGTCTGATACAATCAGTACGCCGGGGGTAAGCTCGGTGCAGTGCCGATTCGAAGGGAGTCGGACCGTGAGTGACAGCAGTCACGAGGACGTGCTGATCGACCTGGAAAGCAGGAGCAACGAAGAGCTCCGATCGATTCTCGATGAGCTCTACGAGGAGGAGCAGCGGATCTCGTACCGGCGCCGTGTGCTACACGGCAAGATCGATATCCTACGCGCCGAACTCGTGCGCCGACTGAAAGACGAGCAGGAGACCGGTGGAGATGTCATCTCCGGCGGAGACGTGGAGCGTCTCATCGAGATTCTCGCGAGTGATCTGCGCGGCGTGTCTACGGTCGATGTGGCCGAGACGCCGGAAGAGCACGAGTAACGGTCGCGTAGCCATCATTACGAGGAGGGTTTGTGTCCACACTGGCAGAGAGATTGCAGCGCTTCATGGACGAACTCGCCACCGATGCGCTAGAGGAGCGCGTGGTGGAGTACGTCATACGTGAGGTACAGAACGGTCGCAAGCTCAGTGAGGTTTTGAAGGATCCATATGTGAAGAACCGTCTTAGCGAGGACAAGCTAGCCAAGGTCCTTGAGACTCCCGAGGTGGTCACCGCGCTTGAACAGCAGATCACGGAGTCGTTTCAGAAGCGGGAGTTCGGGTTCGCCGACTAGACCGCGCGGTTGCACGAACGTGAGAGGAAGCATGCCATGACATCATGTCCGGCGTGTGGTCAGCGCATCGAGAAGCCATACCCCCTCGACTGCCCTTCGTGTGGCATGAAGCTGGAGGGCACGACAGAGTCCTTCGCGCCAGTGGGCGCAGGCGAGGAATCCACGCCGCGGGCTCCTGTTCTTGAGGCTCATGGGCCGGCTCTCGTTGTGCTGAAAGGGCCAGAGGTGGGGGAGCGCTTCTTCCTCGACCGTCCCGAGCTTACCGTGGGCCGTGACACCGAGGCGGGTATCTTCCTAAACGATGTCACCGTCTCGCGAAGTCACGCGGTGCTGCATTTCAGCGGGGGAAAGGTGACGGTATCTGACGTCGGCTCGCTGAACGGCACGTTCGTGAACGGAGAGCGGGTCGACGAGGCCGTTCTCCATGACGGCGATCTGCTGCAGATCGGCAAGTTCCAGATGGTGTTCATGAACCGTGGGGGGTCGTGAGCCGGATGGCAGTTCGTGACTATATGACCATCGGTGAGGTTGTTGAGACCCTGCAACCCGCCTATCCCGATCTCTCTATCTCCAAGATCAGGTTTCTGGAGGAAGAAGGGCTCGTGTCGCCGGATAGAACGCCAGGCGGCTATCGCAAGTTCTCCACACATGACCTCAACAGGGTAGACATGATACTCAGGCTGCAGAAGGAGCATTTCCTGCCGCTCGCGGTCATCAGGGAAAAGCTCGCTGACTACGATAAGGGCAAGGTCCCACCAGAACTGCGTGGCACGGGCCCAGTGGGTTCTGAACCCGTTGCCCTGCCCTTCGAAGAGGTGGAACCGGTAGCGCTCGATGACGTGCCGGCCGTTCTCGGTCTGCCGATATCGTTCGTGCGCGAGCTGGCGGATTTCGGACTGGTGGAGATCGCCGATGGCGAAGGCGGTCCCGAGATAGCGCCGGCCGACGTGCGCATCACACATGCAGCGTGGGATCTCAGGCGGTTTGGGATAGAACCCAGACACTTGCGTATGTACGAGACATTTGCCGAGCGAGAGGCCTCGTTCTTCGGTCAGGCGCTCATGCCCACGGTGCGCCACCGCACACCAGAGACTCACCAGAAGCTCGTTGAGACTCTCGGCGAACTCACAGGAATCACCGCCGATCTCAAAGACCATCTCCTCAGGCGCGCACTCGGACGCGTGTTCGAAGACGTCATATAGGGAGCATGACACCGGACAAGACACACACGCAGGACTCGTCCTCTATCGACCAGGACCGAGAGTCGATACACTTCGCGCACCCGAGCGAACGGGTCGCAGCGGAGATTCTCGACTTCTATCACATCCGGTGGGAGTACGAGCCCACGACGTTTCCCATCGAGTGGGACGGGGAAGGGCGCGTCATTGCGTCGTTCACGCCCGATTTCTACCTGCCCGATTCCAATCTCTACATCGAGCTCACCACCATGAGCCAAAAGCTCGTGACCAAGAAGAACCGCAAAGTGCGGCGTCTCAAAGAGCTCTATCCCGAGGTGAATGTGAAGATCTTCTACCAGAAGGACTTCCGCCTGCTGCTCGCACGTTTCGGTCTCGGCGTGAGCGAGCGCCCGCTAGCAGAAGGCGGTGGCCTCGGCCCGAGCCAGAGGCCTCAGCCCAAAGACGCGCCGGCTGGACCTTCGCAAGATGGGACCCTCCGGTGACCCGTCCCTACGTGGGCGACGAGATCGTCGAGCGTGTCTTGTTCAGCCAGGAAGAGATTTCCAGGCGCGTGGCCGAGCTCGGGCATGCTATCTCGGAGGAACACTCGGGCCATGAGCTGCGCCTCATCACGGTCTTGCGCGGGGGTTTGTTCTTCCTATGCGACCTTTCACGTCACATCGATACGCCGCTCACGATGGATTTCATGGCGATCTCATCGTACGCGGATGGACGGGGCGGCTCGGTTCGCATCACGAAGGACCTCGATGATGATATCGAGGATGCGCGCGTCATTGTGGTGGAAGACATCATCGATACCGGCCTTACCCTCAGCTACATCCTCTCCGTGTTGCGCCAGCGGTCTCCCGCCTCACTCGAGGTCTGCACCCTGCTTGACAAGAACACGCGCCGCATCGTCGACCTTCCCATCGCATATCGAGGCTTTTCTGTACCCGATCGCTTCTTGGTGGGTTATGGGTTAGACGTCAGCGCGCGCCTGCGCAACCTGCCGTATGTCGGTACCGTACGCGATGAGTACGCACCCGGCGGCGCGCTAGCAGGCACATTGGGTTAGTCGTATCCTGTGCACAGAAATCCGTGACGCTGGAGGGAAGCATGAATCTAGAGAGCTATATTCGCGACATACCCGACTTCCCGACACCCGGGGTCGTGTTCAAAGACATAACGCCGCTCCTCGCCAGTCCCGAGGGCTTTCGTGAAGCCATCGACACCATCGTTGCCGAGTTTCGCGACAAGAACATCACGAAAGTGCTTGGCGCAGAGGCGCGAGGGTTCATCTTCGGTGGCGCGCTCGCGTACGAGCTAGGTGCTGGCTTCGTGCCCGCACGCAAGGCCGGCAAGCTGCCTTGGCAGACGAGGAAAGCCGAGTACGCACTGGAGTACGGCAACGACTCTCTGGAGATGCATCTTGATGCCATAGGGGAGGGTGACGTCGTTCTCATCGTGGATGACGTCCTGGCCACGGGAGGCACTGCCGCGGCCAAGTCGCAGCTGGCGAAGAGCACCGGTGCGAGAGTGGAGGGCTTCGCTTTTGTCATCGAGCTGGATTTCCTCGGTGGCCGAGAGAAGCTCGGAGACGCGAAGATCGTCTCACTCATTCACGTCTTGTGATCGTGCAAGCCGAGAAGCGCTGGCCACGTAGCCTAGTCCTTAACGACCTCCACGAACTCAACCTCAACAGTCGCTACACCTGAGAAGCCCAGCGCTTGAGCTGCTGCACGTGAGAGGTCGAGATCTCGTCCGGCGATAAACGGGCCGCGGTCGGTGACCACGACGACGATACGCCGCTCGCCACGCGTGAGCGCGAGCCGGGTACCGAACGGTAGCGTGCGTGATGCGCACGTGAAGTCGTTTTGGTTATAGATCTGGCCAGACGCGGTGGGCCGGCCATGGAACTCGTTGCCGTACCAGGAACACACGGCTGTCTGCCGCTTCCCAAGTGAGCGGTAATGTTTCGGCTGGTGCTCGCTGCCTAGGTATGTCACGCCAGTGTGCGGTTCGACAGCCACTGGCACGTGCCTGATCTCCGCATCGAGCGCCACCGAGCTCTCGCGCCACTGCTTGCGTGTCGTGGCGATGGTTGCGCGGCGCGCTTCGAGCTCCCGGCGAGCTTCTTCGGTGAGGCGCTCGACGAGCTGTTGTTGTTCAGCAAGCGCCGTCTCCAACTCGTGCATCGAGGTGCGCTTGAAAGCTCGCAACGCCACATCCTGTGCTTTGAGGTCATCGAGGAAAGCCGCCTGGTACTCGGCCTCTGCGGCGGCGACAGCAGCATCGGCATGCGCACGCTGATCGCGTAGGGCGATCCGGCTCAGCATGAGCAGGCGTGAGTAGAAATCGGCCAGACTCTCGGAGGTGATGAGCATGCTGACGGGATCGGCGAGCCGTGACTTGTACATGCCTATCATGCGTTGACGGTACGCTTCTTGTGCAGAGATGAGCGTGTGTCTGGCCTCTGCAAGGATCTCCTGCTGAGCGACGATGCGTAGGTTGGTCACCGCGATGCGCTCGTCGATAGCGATGCGTTCTGCACGGTGCTCCTCGATAGATTCTTCGAGGAGAAGAGCACGCTCCATCGCAGCCGTCAGTTCGGGAGCGGGCGGGACAGTAGTGGTGGCCGAGGGGGCCGCCAAGACCAGAGACGGCAGAAGTGCTGTCCCCAACAGGTGAGCTGCAAGTACTGCTGCAACAAACGCCGTGCGCTTCACGTCCCAGCCCTTCGAGGTGGGGGAGGGTGCCCATGAGCCGTTATGCAGGACAAATATGATACCATCAGTGTAGATTTCGGCGGAATCCGCCGATACCTATAGTGCCGGTGGTACCTCGAACGAAGTCTACGCCGCAGCAGGAGGTCCAGTGCGGGACTCAACCGTCACAAGGATCGTCAGGATCGCGCTTAGCGCTGTGTTCTTGCTCTCGCTCTTGGCCGTCGACGTACGTCCGCTGATGGCCGCGCCCTCGACTCCCGAGATCGAGGCCAAGCGCACTGAAGCCGACACCGCTCGCTCCCAGATGGAAGAGCTCGCGGACAAGGCGGAGCTGCGGCGCGAGGAGCTTCTGCAGATCAGCGACGCGCTCGAGCGCACTCGTGAGGAGGTCGCACGTACGCGCGGGGAGCTCGCTGCAGCCCGTCGTGCCCAGAAGGAGGCCGAAAGAGCGCTTGAGAGCCGCGCCGCCGCCATCTATCGCGTAGGAGACATACAGCCTCTGGAGGTCCTACTCGAGACCGCCTCGTTCACAGACTTCCTAACCCGCATGGAATGGCTGAAACGCGTCAATCGCAACGACGCCGTGCTCGTCGCCGATGTGCGCGAAGCGGTGGCCTCGGTCGAGATAACCGAGCGCACCCTTGAGCGGCGCGAGACCGAGCAAGCCACCCTGCGCAAGCAAGCGGAAGCCAAGTCGCGAGAGGTGGACGCTGCCCTTGCGCAGCAACGGCGATACGTCACTTCGCTTGACCGCGAGATTTCACAGCTGGTCGCCGAGGAGGAGGAGCGGCTGCGCCGGGAGGCCGAGGAGCGAGCGCGTCGCGCTGCCGAAGAAGCCGCACGCCAAGCAGCGGCCGCAGCACGCGCGGCCAGCAACTCGGCAACAGTGTCTCGCGGTGCCGGTAGGACCGCACAGCCCAATGGGCGCGTCTTCGATGACTCCCGCCTCGGTGCCGGCCGGCCCGACGCCGTGGTGACCGCCATGCAGTATCTCGGTGTGCCGTACATGTGGGGAGGTACCACGCCGGCGGGTTTCGACTGCTCGGGGCTCATGTGGTACAGCTACCGGAAGATCGGCATCACCATCCCTCGGACGAGCAGCAACCAGTTCACGGTAGGTGCGTTCATCCCGCGGGACCGCACCGATCTTTTGCTCCCCGGTGACCTGGTGTTCTTCGGCTACGATGGCGATCCCGGTCGCATTCATCATGTGGGGATGTACGTGGGCGGTGGGGACTTCGTGCATGCACCGAGCTCCGGTCGCCCCGTACAGGTCGAATCGCTGACTGCGCGCATAGCTCGTCGTGGCGATTATGTGGGGGCCACCAGGCCCTGATCACAGGGTGAATTCTCTTGATGCATGACGAGTTTGAGCCACACTCCTGTGGTATCATCCGTGCAATCTCTTGCGCCTTTCAGCGTGCCCGCTCGTCTCGGAAGGAGATCCGTGTCGCGAACACTTCTTTCCGGCAACGAAGCCATCGCCTATGGCGCATGGCAGGCAGGCGCGTCAGTGGGGGTTGGATACCCCGGCACCCCCTCCACACAGGCTCTTGAGGTTTTTGCGAAGCTTGAGGGCGTGTACGCCGAGTGGGCACCCAACGAAAAGGTCGCACTGGAAGTGGCGGCAGGCGCATCGATGGGTGGGGTCCGTGCACTCGTCACCATGAAGCATGTGGGAGTGAATGTCGCTGCCGACCCTCTCTTTACGCTGGCGTACACGGGAGTGGGCGCAGGGCTCGTACTGTTCGTCGCCGATGACCCAGGCATGCACTCCTCGCAAAACGAACAAGACTCGCGCAACTGGGGGCCATTCGCACGCGTACCGGTCCTTGAGCCCTCGGATAGCGCGGAGGCTCTCGAGTTCACGCGTATGGCGTTCAGTCTTTCCGAGCAGTTCGATGTGCCTGTCATCGTGCGTTCTACCGTGCGTATCGCCCATGCCAAGGGCGCCGTCGAGATTGAGGGCGCACGGGCCGAGGTTCCCGTCGGCCCCTACGCGAAAGACATCGGTAAGTGGGTGATGATGCCTGCGATGGCGCGTGCGCGCCGTGATGTTGTCGACGCCCGCGTGGCAAGAATGAGCACGTTTGTCGAGGACACCGAGTTCAACTCGATCGAGTCGCGCGACACCGCAATCGGCATCGTGACCTCGGGAATCTGCTACCAGTATGTACGTGAGGCAGCACCGGATGTCTCCGTGTTCAAGCTGGGGATCTCATACCCTCTGCCGTCACAGGCACTGCAAGACTTCGCAAAGTCCGTCGACCGGGTCGTGGTTATCGAAGAGGCCGATGATTATCTCGGCAGAAACCTGAAGTCGCTGGGAATCGAGGCCGACTCGCTTGGACTACCGGTCGCCGGTGAACTCTCCCCCGGAGTGATCGCGCAGGCGCTGGGCGACGAGATGTGTGAGGTGCGCGATCGCATGGACGGCCTGCCGCCTCGGCCACCTCTCATGTGCCCCGGCTGCCCGCACCGAGGCGCGTTCAACGCGTTGCGCAAGTCGAGAGCTATCGTGACTGGCGACATCGGGTGCTACACGCTGGCGGCGCTCGCGCCCCTGGCCTCCATGGATTCATGTGTCTGCATGGGCGCGAGCATAGGGATGGCGCACGGTATGCGCCTGGCGGGGCAGGGGAGCGACCGACCGGTTGTTGCCGTCATCGGAGACTCCACCTTCGCGCATTCCGGTGTCACCGGGTTGATGGATATGGCGTACAACGGCAGCAGCGCACTTGTGTGCATTCTCGATAACCGCACGACCGCCATGACCGGCCACCAGCACAACCCCGTGAGCGGCATGACGCTGCAGGGCCGGCCGACGACCGAAGTCGACCTCGAGGCACTCTGCCGTTCTGTGGGGGTGAATCGCGTGCGTACCGTCGATCCACACGATATCGCCGCCTCTGAGGCTGCGGTGCGCGAAGAGATTGCTGCCGGGGAGCTGAGTGTGATCATCTTCAAGGCGCCGTGTGCCCTCATCATCAAAGAGCAGGAGCAGCCTTACGCGGTCGACGAGGACCTCTGCACGGCATGCGGGGTATGCATCAGGTTGGGTTGCCCGGCGATAAGTAAGGCCGGCGACGGCAAGGCGTACATCGATGTCACGGTGTGTACGGGTTGTGGCGATTGCCAGCAGGTCTGCCGCTATTCCGCCATCGAGCTCACGGGTCCTGCGTGCGACATCGGAGGTGTGTGATGGGCGACGTCACCACGGTCATGCTCGCAGGCGTCGGCGGACAAGGGACCATACTCGCTGCTGACGTGCTTGCAAAGACGGCTCTTGCAGCTGGTCTGGACGTGAAGCTTTCCGAGGTGCACGGCATGGCGCAGCGAGGTGGCTCGGTGGACACCGTCGTGCGCTTCGGAGACAAGGTTGCCTCTCCGGTCACCAACCTAGGTTGTGCCGATCACCTCGTAGCTTTCGAGATGATCGAGGCCGCGCGCCAGCTGCCGTATCTGCGGCAGGGCGGGCGGCTGCTCGTCAATTCACGCATCATGGACCCGCTCCCGGTTCTCATCGGCGATCTTCCGGCGCCGAGTGGCGTAGAAGAGGCGCTCGTGGCCGAGGGCGCGGTCTTCATCGATGCTGAGCAGCTGGCATGCGAGGCAGGAAGCCCGAAGTCCGCGAACGTCGTCTTGCTCGGGGCGCTTTCGACAGGCTTGGCGTTTTCGCAGGAACTGTGGGCCGAGGTCATCGGCGGGCGAGTGCCACCGGCAAGCCTCGAGTTCAACCTGCGCGCATTCGAGCTGGGACGCCGTGCATGCGGTGAGGGAGGAGCGTGTCTGGTATGAAGGTGCAGCAGCTGTCCGTATTCATAGCTAATGAGGCGGGCCGCGTGAGCGAGGTGACGCATCTCCTCGGTGACGCCGGTGTCAATATCCGGGGATTCGCTGTCTCTGACACCGCGGACTACGGCATTCTGCGACTGATCGTTGACAAACCGCATGAAGCAAGAGCCGCGTTGAACGCCGGTGGCTTCACTGTGAAGGAGAGCGAAGTCATCTGCATAGATCTTCCCGACCAGCCTGGTGGGCTTGGCTCGGTGCTGAAGATCGTCGCAGATGCCGGCGTGAACATCGAGTACGTTTATTCGCTCATTGCGACGTTTGTTGTCATCAACGTCAGTGATGTCGACCGTGCAGTGCGGTTACTTGGGGGTCAACCGGTGCGGCTCGTGTCTCAGGAGGAGATAGCGAGCATCTAGCGTGCCGAGGGAGTGGGAGATAGGGGTAGGCTATGAAGCGCTCAGCAGTCGCGGTAGCCATAAGTGTGGCGCTCTTGATCACGCTGACAGGGGGTTGTGAATCCAAGCCAGAAGATGAGGCCGCTGGCGGCACCTACAAGCTTGGTGCCATCCTTTCTCTATCGGGGCCTCAGGCAGGCCTGGGAGAGCCGGAACGTCGAGCAATCGAGATGGAACTCGCACGCGTGAACGAGGCAGGCGGGGTCAAGGGGCACAAGGTGGAGATCATCTTCGAGGACGATGCCACCGATGAAGCCAAGGCGGTCACCGCGGCCAGCAGGCTCATCGACCAGGAGAGCGTGATCGCGCTCATGGCAGCTTCCGGAACCGGTCAATCGATGTCCGTGCGCCAAGAAGTCGAGCGCGCTGGGATACCGCAGGTGTCGATGGCGGGTGGCTCTGTCGTCACCTCGGAGTTCAGCAAGTGGGTGTTTCAGACCCCCTGGCCCAACCGCATCGTCGTGCCATACACGCTCTCTCAGATGCAGAAGGCTGGAATCACCAAGATTGGCTTGCTCATCGATTCTGGCGCGTACGGAAAAGACGGGCGAGAAGTAATCGTCGCCCATGTCGCTGAGTATGGTATCGAGATCGTGTCTGAGGAGCAGTTCAATCGCGGCGACACGGACATGACCTCTCAGATCACTAAGATCCGTGGCGACGAACCTGACGCACTGCTGTTGTGGGCAGCTGGTGCCGAGGCAGCCACGGTGCTGAAGAACAACTCATCGCTCGGTGGGGACGATCCCTTGCCCGTGTGGGGAGGCCCTGGAAACGCTCGCATCGAGCTCATCGATGGAGCGGGGTTGGCAGCAGAGGGCTTCACCTTCTCCGCCGGCAAGATATTGATTCCCGAAGCATATGGCAAAGACAGCGAGGAATACGCCGTGGCGACGGGTTTCATAGAGCGATTCACGGAGGCGTACGGCACACCACCAGACATCTTCGCAGGCCATGCGTATGATGCATTTCACATCATCATCGAGGCCATGAAGCGACTTGATGAGGGGTTCACGCCAACTGACCTGCGTGACGAGATCGAGCGTACTGAAGGCTTCGTCGGGGTCGGAGGCGTGTTCTCGTTCAGCCCCGATGATCACAACGGCCTGTCTGAATCGGACATGACGCTGTATCGCGTGGAGGATGGTAAGTGGACCCTCGCTCGAGAGGCCAAGTAGGGCGGTGGGGGGAACCGAGCTGCTGCAGTTTGCGTTCGCGGGCCTTAAGAACGGATCGATCTATGCGCTGGTCGCACTTGGTTTCACGCTTGTGTACGGCGCCACTGGTGTGATTAACTTCGCGCAAGGCGAGTTCTATATGCTTGGCGGGATGCTCTCGGTGTGGGCGTATGCCAGCCTGGGCTTGTCTTTACCTCTCGCGGGTATCGTGGGAATCGGCGCGACCGCTCTTGTTGGCGGCGTATTCGAGTTCACTGCTGTCAGGCCTCGCAAGGATGGCGATCCGCTCGCACTCATCATCATCACGGTGGGCGGCTCCATGATGTTGTCCTCGATGGCCCGACACCGTTTCGGTCCCACCGAGCGCTCCTTGCCGCAATTCTCCGAGAGAGCCAACCTGACTGTGGCAGGTGCGGTGCTTGAGATGCAGACTGCGTGGATCGTCGGTCTTACGGCAGCTGCGGTAGCCGGGCTGTGGTACCTGTACAATCGCACCTCCCTAGGCCAGGCCATGCGCGCGTGCGCGGTCGACCGTGATGCAGCACGCATTGTCGGCATCGACACCCGCCTCATGGTCACGGTGAGTTTCGTCCTCGCGGCCGCGCTGGGTGCGCTTGCCGGCTTCGCTGTCACGCCGCTTACTCAGACCGCATTCGATGTAGGGCCGACCGTGGGCATCAAGGGATTCGCCGCCGCGATCCTCGGCGGGCTAGGCAACCCGGTCGCAGCTGTCGTCGGAGGTCTTGTCCTCGGCATGCTTGAAAGCATGTCCATCGCGTTCGTGTCTTCGACCTACAAAGACGCCATTGCGCTCGTCGTGTTGCTTGTGGTGTTGTTCGTGCGCCCACAAGGAATCATGGGCCGCTCCGGGCGAAGGAAGATGTGATGATGCGCAAGGGTGGCGTTGACCTGCGCATTCTGGTCCTACTCGCCCTTGTGATGGTGTCCTTGTGTGTGGTGCCGCTGCTCACCAGCGATCGATACCAATTGAAGGTGCTCACCCTGGTAGGCATCAATGTCATCACCGTCACCGGCATGGCGCTCCTGTTCGGGTTCGCAGGGCAGGTGTCGCTGGGTCATGCTGCGTTCGTCGGTATCGGCGCATACACCTCGGCATACGTGGTCTCGACGCTTGGCTGGCCGTGGCTCATCGGTCCTGTGGCTGCAGTCGTCGTCGCGGCCCTCGGCGGCTTCTTGCTGGCACTGCCTAGCCTGCGGCTGCGAGGCCACTACCTCGCCATGGCAACACTGGGCTTTGGGGAGATCATGCGCGTGGTCTTCGTCGAGGCATCGGCTGTCACCGGTGGCCCGGATGGATTCTCGGGAATCCCATATCCTTCGCTCGCCGGGCTGGAGATCGACAGTCCTGCAGGAAATTATTGGCTTGTATGGGGCGTGGCGGTGGTGTCCATGGTCCTCTCGGCCAATCTGGTGCGATCGCGATCCGGACGCGCCATGAGAGCGCTGCACGGCTCGGAGTCCGGCGCAATGGCATGTGGCATAGACGTCACCGCAGTCAAAGTACGGGTATTCGTGTTGTCGGCCGCGCTCGCAGGGTTGGCGGGGGCGCTGCACGCTCACGTCATCGGCTTCATCTCGCCAGCGTCGTTCTCATTGCATGTCTCGGTACTCATCGTGGCGATGGCGGTAGCTGGGGGAACGAGATCCCTCGTCGGGCCCGCGCTTGCGGCAACGCTGCTAACGCTCATCCCGTATGCCGACGCCGTCATCCCGGGCCTCTCTCGGCCGTTGCTCGATGCCATCCAGGCGTATCAGGAAGACGCCTATGGTCTTGCCATCAGCGCCGTGATGCTATTCGCGCCTGCTGGTCTTGCCGGACTGTTGCGTCGCGCGGTGGCAGTCCGAGGGTGGCGCCTGGCATGAGTCTTCTGGAGGTGCGACAGGTCCTCAAGCGATTCGATGGGCTGATCGCTGTTGACGGCGCGTCATTCGAGGTGTACGAGAACACCATCAAGGCGCTCATCGGGCCAAACGGCGCGGGAAAGTCGACTCTGTTCAACGTGCTCACCGCTTTTGATTCTCCGGACGAAGGCCGGATCGTGTTTGACGGGATTGATATAACGGGGTTCAAACCACAGCGTATCGTGCGTTTGGGGATAGCCCGCACCTTTCAGAACACGCAGCTCTTTGAAGAGATGACCGCGCTTGAGAACGTGATGACCGGTGCTCATGCGGTGACGAAGTCTGGGATGCTGAGGGGAGCGTTCAGACTCCCGAGCGCCGTCGCCGAGGAGCGGGACATCGTTGAGGAGGCAGGCAGGCTGCTGCGGCTCCTCGGCATAGAGCAGTGGACCGATGTGTACGCGTCAGACATGCCACATGGTCTGCGAAGGCTTCTTGAGATCGCTCGTGCGCTTGCGACACGGCCGCGCCTACTGTGTCTCGACGAACCAGCGGCAGGCCTCAATACTGTGGAGACTGCCACGCTGGCAGAGGCGCTATACCGCATTCGAGACAAGGGCGTGACGATCATCGTCGTGGAGCACGACATGGGGCTCGTCATGGAGATCTCCGACGAGATCGTCGTCCTTGACCGAGGGCAGAAGATCGCCGAGGGTCCCCCTCGCCTCATCCAGAAAGACCCTGTTGTCATTGCAGCATATCTCGGAGAGGACGACTCCGATGACATGTGACCCGATGACTGTTCTATCGGTTGAGGGCTTGTGCGCCGGGTATGGCCGAGTTGCGGTCATATGCGATGTGAGTCTACACATAGACGAAGGCGAGCTCGTGACGCTCATCGGGGCGAACGGTGCGGGAAAGTCCACGCTGCTGAAATCGCTCGTGGGGCTCATCACGCCTGCAGACGGGACCATTCGCGTCTGCGGCAAGGACATCACAGGGCGGCGTGTCGAACATTCGGCGCGCACCGGCCTTGCGTTCGTGCCTGAGGGCAGACTTCTGTTCGGTCCCATGACGGTGGAGGAGAATCTCGAACTCGGTGCATACACTGCCGAGAAGAGCGCGCGTCACGAGGCGTTCGCGCGTGTGTATGAGTTGTTCCCGGTGTTGGAGGAGCGCCGCACGCAGATCGCTGCGACGCTTTCGGGAGGCGAACAGCAGATGCTTGCTGTGGGTCGCGCTCTCATGGCCGCCCCTCGGCTGTTGCTGCTTGATGAGCCATCATTGGGCTTGGCGCCGAAGGTCATACGGGAGATATTCGATGCGTTGGATCGACTTAAGAAGCAAGGGATGACAATCCTCCTGGTGGAGCAGGACGCTCGGCTGGCGCTCAACCACGCCGACCGCGGATATGTGATGCGAACAGGTAGCATCGTGCTCTCAGGCTCGGCGACCGATCTGCTCGCTGATGATGATGTCAGGCTTATCTATCTCGGTGCGTGGCGCGCAGAAGGAGGAGCAACGTGATCTGGAACCCCGAATATGAGTCCATGGGTCGCGAGAAGCTCGAGGCGCTGCAGCTAAGGCGGTTACAGTCCACCGTCGCATGGGTGTACGAGAGGGTGCCATACTATCGGTCGGCACTGGATGAGCGCGGCGTTCGCCCGAAGGACATCCGGTCACTAGCCGATGTGGCGAAGCTGCCGTTGACTGACAAGACGGCTTTGCGAGACACTTATCCGTTCGGACTGTTTGCCGTGCCTATTGACCAAGTCGTGCGGGTGCACTCGTCCTCAGGAACCACGGGAAAGCCCATTGTCGTCGGGTACACGAAGGGCGACATCGCCACATGGGCAGAACTTACTGCTCGTGTGGCAAGAGCCGCAGGCGTCACGAGTCACGACCTTGCACAGATGGCCTTCGGCTATGGCATGTTCACGGGTGGTTTTGGCATGCACTATGGGCTGGAGCGCATCGGGGCAACCGTGATTCCGGCAAGTGCGGGAAACACCGAGCGGCACCTGATGATGATGGCGGACTTCGGGACGACGGTCCTCATCTCCACCCCGTCATACGCGCTATACATGGCAGAACTCGGCACGGAGCTCGGCGTGGATTTCGAACAGCTTCCATTGAGACTTGGCTTGTTTGGCGCGGAGCCTTGCACGGATGCCGCGCGCAGAGAGATCGAGGCCAAGCTGCATATCCGCGCTACCGACAACTATGGCCTGTCGGAGGTCATGGGACCGGGTGTGTCAGGCGAGTGTGAGTGCGGTTGTGGGCTGCATATCAACGAAGACCACTTCCTGTGTGAGATTGTCGATCCTTTCACCGGAGAGGCATGCGTTGCGGGGCAGGAGGGCGAGCTTGTGATCACCTCGCTCACCAAAGAGGCGTTTCCTGTTCTTCGATACAGGACCCATGACCTGACCGTGATCGACCGCACGCCGTGCGAGTGCGGTCGCACTCTCGCGCGCATGTCCAAGGTACGCGAGCGCACCGACGATATGCTTATCATTCGTGGGGTGAACGTCTTTCCAAGCCAGGTGGAAGACGTGTTGTTCAGCATCGAAGGAGTGCGACCGCACTACCTGATCGTAGTCGACCGCAAGCACGGGCTTGATGACATGGAGGTGCGCATCGAAGTCGCCGGAGAGGTCTTTTCCGATATCATGGCAGATATGGTGGCCTTCACTCGGCATGTCTCGACGCGGTTGCATGGCGTGTTGGGCCTCAATGTGAAGGTGACTCTTGTTGAGCCAGGTACCATCGAACGTACAGCAGGAAAGGCACACCATGTGCTTGACCTGCGAGAGCATGAAGGTCGTTGATGTGGCGAGAGACGCAAGCAAAGGGGTTGTAAGCACGTGAGTTTTGAATGGATGCCTGTGTGGGGTTGGTACATCGTGTCTTCTGTGCTCGCGCTGCTGCTGCTTGCCGGGGCCTACTTTGGCGGACGTGCCGCGTATAGGCGGATAGCACGCCGCTATCTCATCGGCATCGTAGGCCACCGAGAGGGTATCTTGGCGTCGCAACGCACTCTCGAGGCGATTCTTCGCCACCTTGCTGACGAAGATGATGAGCAACTCGAGTATTTCGCAGCTCATCCTGATGACGCTGACCGCAAAGCACTAGTGGAAGTGACTCGACGCATGGAGATCGCCCGTGAGGAGCTCGACACCATGCCGCTACTGAGATCCTTACAGGCTCCCGCGACGGCACTTGCAGATGCTGCCCACATCATCGCGGCTGAGGCCGGCAGGGTAGGGGAGTCCACCGATAGCGAGGCGGTCTTCTCGGCTCTTGCTGAAGTCGATGTCGCGCGCGCCGCAGAGGCTTCGGTCGCCGCGGATGCGATGGTGAACGAGGTATCAGAGCGCTTTGACCTTGACGAAGCTGCTGTATACGGCGGAGGGCTGTACATATGAGGGATGCAGGGCGCGTCGGGCGGGCAATAGCTGGCGTCATCGTTCTTGTGCTGATCTTCGTGCTGGTGAACGGCTGGTGGCGAGATTATCGCCGAGGCGAGGCGCCTGAGAAGCCGGCCGAGGAGACGACATCCACGCCTGAAGCTGAGACGGAAGGGGACAAGGCAGAGGAGAAGCCCGCAGAAGCTAAGCCCGACGCCACCGCTAAGGGCACGGTAGTGGTGCTCATCGAGGGTCTGAACTTTCGCAAGGAGCCGTCCCGGGATGGAACGCTGATCCGAGGCCTCAGTCGCGGCACACGTCTGGTGCTGCTGGAGACGGTCGACGGCTGGCATCACGTCAAGGACGATACGGGGGTTGTCGGCTATGTTTCTTCAAGCACTCAATACACAGAAGTGCAACAGTGAAGCAGGGGACGCCGCGGTCTTATGACACCACGTAGGCGCATCATAGGCGCAGCTTCGGAGTTCTATCGGCTGCGCGTGACAAGCGTGGATGCCACGGAGGAGCCAGATTTCGAGTGGCATGACGACATCCTATTTCGCACTCCGACAATCGACCACCCGGAAGACCGCACGCTATGGGCGGTTGAGGCAGTAGCCCTCGGGGAGACGGAGAGCGTCCATCGCATCTCGTGCTTCGACTCCTATGATGAGGCGGTGGATCACGCGCACGCCGCCGAGGATGATCTCGCGGACCTCACGAAGTCCGGATTCGAGGAGCGTTACCTCGACGCCGAATAGCAGTTCTGCGCCGGTATGCTGGCTTGCGCGCATCGGCAACGATGCAGCGCCATTCACGAACCGATGCCACCACGGCTGCGAAAGGGTGGATGCCCATCCTGGTCAGACTTGAGGCCTCCTGCCTTACTTACCATAAGATACATTATCAGACATATGAGGTAGGAAGGCATGAGTTGCCTGAGCTGGGTCACAGACGCGAGAGGGCTCACTTGGCTAGGCATGAGTCAGAACATACAACAGGCCCCGCGGACGCAGCCTTCGTCCGAGGGGCCTGTCTGTGCGAGACACGCTCCGCCGTAAGCGCATCTCCCTACGATCAGCTGAGCGCTATCGCCACTCCGAATGCTGCTGCCGCCACATACATCAGAAGGTGAACATCGCGCGCCTTGCCGTGAAGGATCTTGATGATCACGTAGCTGATGAAGCCCAAACCGATACCCCAACTGATGTTGTATGTCAGAGGGATGCCGATGATGGTCATGAATGCCGGAAAGGCTTCTTCGAAGTCGTCCCAGGGAATCTCAATGACCGAGCGCATCATGAGAAACCCGACCACGATGAGTGCGCCCGCGGTTATCTGGCCAGCGCCGCCGATCATCGCGATCACTGGAGCGAAGAACGCTGCTACAGCGAACAGCAGCCCGACCACGATAGCAGTGAGTCCGGTGCGTCCACCTTCGGCAACGCCCGAGGCGGACTCCACGTAAGTAGTGATCGAGCTCGCTCCGAAAAGCCCACCCACCGCAGCGGCTACGGAGTCAACAGCAAGAATATTGCGAATCCCTGGGACGCGCCCCTGCTCGTCGACGAAACCCGCTTGTTCTCCGATAGCGACAACAGTGCCCATCGTGTCAAAGAAGTCCGTGAGCATCAGGGAGAAGACGAACAGAAGCAGCGTGGGCGTGAAGACCTGCATCAGTGCGATTTGGCCATCGACCTGCTGAAACGGTGCACCAAATGTGCGGAAATCAGGCATAGACACCAGCTCAGTCGGCAGCTTGGTTATGCCGAGAAGCAGTGCGGCCCCCGTAGCAACGAGGATGCCCCAAAGGATGTCGCCTTTCACCCTCAACGCCATGAATGCGAAGATCGCGACAAGGCCAATGATGGTCACCCACACACCCGACGAGCCGAAATCTCCCAGGCCGACGAAGGTCACCTCGTTGGCGACGACGATACCGCCATTCTTCAAGCCGATGAACGAGATGAACAAGCCGATTCCGACGCCGATAGCTCGTTTCAGGTCGAGAGGTATGGCGTTCATGATGGCTTCACGCAGTCCGGTCAAGACCAGGAGAAGAATGATCACACCCTCCAGGAAGACCACGGACATGCCTACTTGCCAGGGCACCCCTACACCAAGGACGATGCCAAAGGCCACCACCGCATTGAGTCCCATCCCCGACGCCAGGGCCAACGGACGGTTGGTGATAAGCCCCATCGCAAGGCACATGAGTGCAGCACCGAGGGTAGTGGCCGTCGCAAACGCAGGTATCCACTCAGCAGCACCATCACCAAACATGCTTGAGAGGATCCCCGGGTTCACGAAGATGATGTAGGCCATCGTCATGAACGTGACGACGCCAGCGATGAGCTCAGTCTTCAGGTCGGTCTTGCGCTCCTTGAACTTGAAGAAAGCCTCCATCTCACTCCTTTGCTTGACTTGATGCCGTCAGGACAAGCATGCACACGTACGAGCGCAACCCCCCTTCAAACGTCAGACGCATGGCGAGACGTACCTTATGTACAGTACTAGTCTTCAGTGAACCTCTGCCCTAGATATGCTGTGGGATAGTCGGAACCTCGTCTAAGGGCCTCGATGATCTCGTCCGCTATCGGTGGGCGAAGATCAAACGTGAGAAGGGCGCCAGCATCGACAAGGTCGATGCCATCGATACGCACGTCTTCGACCGGCGCGACCAGCGAACCTCCACACACTTGAGCTGCAAAGGTGATGTTGATGACATGGCGCGTGCTGCGCGAGTCGATGGTGTCGCTGATGAACAGAGGGCGGTCGACCGTGATTTCCAGACCAGTCTCTTCACGGACCTCACGCAGCAGTGCAGTGATGAGACTCTCGCCGTGTTCGACGCCTCCGCCCGGGAGCAGATGATACGTATGATTCGACTTGCGATGCCTGACGAGCAACACGCGCCCGTCAACGACGAGCAGCGCCGCTACGCGCACTCGGGGGCGCTCACACGCCGCTGCTCCCAAAGCCCTTCTCCCCTCTTGCAGTCACATCGAGTGTGGTGACCTCAGCAAGTTCGACGCGTGCAACCGGTTGTATGACGAGCTGTGCGATCTTGTCACCACGGCTGATCTCGATGGGAGTGCGCGAGTCCAGGTTTATGGCGATGACTTTGAGTTCGCCCCGGTAGTGGCTGTCGATCAGACCGGGGGTGTTCACCAGGCTCAAACCTGTTCGCACTGCAAGGCCGCTTCTCGGCTGCACGAAACCCGCGTGACCTTCAGGAACAGAGACAGCGATGCCGGTTGGAATCAAGACGCGCTCGAACGGACCAATGGTGACATCTTGAGTCGAGTAGAGATCGAGCCCGGCATCGCCGACGTGCGCGTAGGCAGGAAGAGGCAGGTCTGGGTCGATGCGGAGTATCTCAAGGCGCATGTCGGCTATCGTCTTCTCAACCCCCGCAGCTCAGCCGTGAACTCGTCGATGTCCTCAAATGACTTGTACACCGATGCGAAGCGCACGTACGCGACTTTGTCGACGGCCTTCAGCCGCTCCAGAACCATGTCGCCAAGGACTGTAGAGTCTATCTGGTATCGGAACTCGTTGTAGAGCTCAGACTCTATATCATCGATGAGCCTTTCAAGCTGCTCGGTGCTCACGTTGCGCTTTGCTGTGGCGACGATAAGGCCTCGCAGCAGCTTCCCGCGCTCAAAGGGCTCGGTGGAGCCATCGCGTTTCGCAACCATGAGTGGCATCTCTTCGCGCCGCTCATATGTGGTGAAGCGCTTCTGACACGACAGGCATTCACGGCGACGGCGTATGGCATCTTGCGACTCCGACACCCGCGAGTCTACGACCTTCGTCTCCGCATGGCCACAGAACGGACACCGCATGGCTCCACCCCTACATCTTGGCTATGAGTGAGACTAGCACACAAGATGTGGGGCAACAATGCGCAAGCGGGAAAACGCTCAAGAAAACTGACGGCAACGACAGGCGGCTGCTCGCATAGAATCGGGGCCTGATTCGATCAGCGCTGCGCGACGTCGCCCTGTCTCAACTCAGATGTGGGCACTTCGAGAACCTGACCGGCATACACCACGGAGTCGCCCAGTTCGTTAGCGTTTCGAATGAGCTCGACAACCTGATCGGTCTTCAACCCGTCGATCGGATGAGCCCTCGCGATCGTCCACAGTGAATCTCCAGATTCGACGCGCACGCGATGGGTTGCTATCGAGTCCAGCCTTGCCTGAGGGGCGTACGCGAACATGCCGACTGCAAGGAGAAGGAGAATGACCACCAACGCTAGCCACTCGGACGCAGCCTGTACGATTCTACGAGAGCGACGCCGACCCGGACGGCCGTAAGACGTGGCCTCACGGAAAGCGATTGTGTGGCAGGCCCTGGGGTGCGGGTGCTCTCTGGCCAACTGCGCGTTCATGGTGACACTCTCCCCTAGCTCGTGTGGATCTGTCGGCAACACCGTAGAACAGAGGTCTGACATCAATGCGAACAAACGTTCGTCGCCATCATAGGCGAACATATGTTCGCTTGCAAGGCTGACAGGCGAACGCGTGTTTGCATGTGAGGAAACGCATGTACTACACTGCACTCGAACATGCTTTCGGGTGTGAGGGAGACACGATGTCGTACAAGCCCGAGCTCACCAGCCGCCAGCGGCAGATTCTGGACTACATCCGCTCGGAGATTCACCGCCGAGGGTTTCCGCCATCGGTGCGAGAGATCGGTGAGGCCGTAGGCCTATCATCATCATCGACGGTGCACTCGCATCTCGCGGCTTTGGAGGAGAAGGGATTCGTTCGCCGCGACCCATCCAAGCCACGCGCTCTCGAAGTCCTTGATTATCGGGACACCGACCGTGGAATCGACTATGCGTCCGTTCGTGCTGTGCCGTTGGTGGGACAGGTTGCAGCTGGCACCCCTCTGTTGGCAGCCGAGAACATCGAGGCCACTATGTCTCTGCCTGTTGAGATGGCCGACGAGTCCACCTTCATACTTCGCGTTCGTGGCGACTCGATGATCGAGGCGGGGATACTCGATGGCGACCATGTGGTGGTGCGCCAGCAGAACACGGCCACCAACGGCGATATTGTGGTGGCGCTCATCGAGGACGAGGCCACCGTCAAGCGGTTCTTCAGAGAGTCAGATCGTATTCGGCTGCAGCCCGAGAATGCGGCTTTGGAGCCCATCTACGCGCGCGACGTGACGATTCTAGGACGAGTGATCGCGCTCTTCCGGCGCATCTGAGGTCATTATATCGTCGCTTGATTCGGCGTCTGCGCGTTCGTGTACGCTCTCCTCTTCGGGCTTGATTGCATACCGTCTGAACCGAGATGCCACTGACTTTGGAGCGCTAATCACGAGGCGTGTACCTTCAGCCGTGTGACGCTCGCTCACGAGGTGCGTGTGTTCGTGGGCGATGCGCACGAGCTCCCCGTGGGTGTAAGGCACCAATACCGTCATGGTCATGCTCGTGCGCCCCGCCTCGGTAGCGAGCCGCGAAAGCAGCTCATCAGTACCCTCACCACTAACGGCCGACACGAACAGGCCGTCTCGGTAGCGGGCGGCAAGACGAGCGCGCTCATCACTATCGAGTCTGTCGATCTTGTTGAAGACCACGATTCGCGGGGAGCCATTTGCGCCAATCTCACTCAAGACAAGATCGACCGCAGCCATCTGAGCTTCAGCCTGAGGGTGAGAGGCATCCACGACATGGAGGAGCAGGTCGGCCTCGTTCACCTCGTCAAGAGTGGACTTGAAGGCCTCCACAAGACCGTGAGGCAACTTGTTGATGAAACCAACAGTGTCGGTGAGCGTGATTTCACGACCGTCGGCGAGAGTCAGGCGTCGAGTGGTGGAGTCAAGCGTCGCGAACAACATGTCGTACGCGAGCGCTTCAGCTCCTGTGAGCACATTCAGTAGGCTGGACTTGCCGGCGTTGGTGTAACCGACGAGCGCCACCCGGTACACCCCACTGGCCGAGCGCGCCTTGCGCTGAGTCGTGCGGGCAGCTGCAACGTGTCTTAGCTCACGCTTGAGATCTGCGATGCGCCTTCGTGCAAGTCGTCGGTCCGTTTCAAGTTGCGATTCGCCGGCACCAAAGCGCGCACCTCGGCCGCCACCAAGACGCTCACGCTCGAGGTGCCCCCACATGCCGCGCAAGCGAGGAAGCAAGTACTCGAGCTGAGCAAGTTCGACCTGCAGTTTACCCTCACGGCTCACCGCATGCATCGCGAATATCTCGAGGATGAGTGCGGTTCGGTCAAGGATGCGGGTATCAGGAACCAGACCTTCGATGTTCACCTGCTGCCGAGGTGTGAGTTCCTCGTCGAAGATGATGACAGAGACGGACAGGTCATGCGCCATCTGGGCGATCTCGACGGCCTTGCCGCTGCCGATGAATGTGCGCGGATTGGCCTTGTCCAGCCTTTGGATCGCCGTCGTGGCGACGTCGATTCCCGCCGTGTACGCGAGGCGTTCGAGCTCCGCGAGGGATTCCTCGGCGGGCCATTCACCCGGACCGCGGTCCACCCCGACCAGAATCGCACGCGGCCTCGAATCATCGCGCTCCCATTCGGGAGGCCGGTTGCGCCCGCTCATGCGTTTCTCGACCTCAGAGCATGGCCTCGATTCTCGCTATGGCCTCCTGCAACCGATCGTCAGGCGTGGCTAGGCTGATGCGGACATAGCCCTCACCACTCGGCCCGTAGGCGGTGCCTGCAGCGATGATGACGTTGGCTTCTTCAAGCACCTTCTCGGCAAACTCGGCAGAGTCGTAGCCTTCCGGAACACGTGCCCAGACGAAGATCGTGCCCTTGCACGGATGCGCACGCATTCCGATCTTCTCAAGTGCAGGTATCACCATGTCACGCCGACGCTGGTAGAGGGCCGAGAGCTCCTCCACTTCCTGCGGGCCAAGCATGGCCTCGATGGCTGCATCCTGCACAGCGGTGAACACACCGGAATCGATGTTGGACTTCACGAGGCCAAGCGCCTTGATGGCCACGGGATTGCCAACGGCAAAGGCGACACGCCATCCCGTCATGCTGTACGACTTCGAACAGCTGAAGAGCTCGATCGCGACGTCTTTAGCGCCAGGTCTTTCGAGGAAGCTCGGCGGCTTGTACCCGTCAAACCCAATCTCTGAGTAGGCGTTATCGTGTACGACCAGAAGGTCATGCTCGCGAGCAAACGCGATCACGCGATCGAAGTACTCTGGTGTAGCGATGGCCGAGGTTGGGTTGTTGGGATAGGAGAGGAACATCATCTTGGCCTTGGCGAGCACCTCTGGCGGAGTGGACTCAAAATCCGCGAGGAAGTCGTTCTCCTCGGTCATGGGCATCCAATGGGTCCGGCCTCCAGCCAGCACACCGCCCCCGTGATAGACAGGATAGCCGCAGCCGGGAACGAGGGTGTAGTCACCAGGGTCCACGAATGCGAGGAACAGGTGGGCGATGCCTTCCTTCGAACCAATGAGCGCGAGTGTCTCCTCATCGGGGTCGACTGAGACGCCGAACCGGCGGCGCACCCATTCCGCACAAGCCTCACGGTAGCGCTTTGCGCCCGCATAGCTCGGGTACTGGTGATTGGCCGGGTTTCGGATGGCGGCAGTCATCGCATCCACGATGCGGTCAGGCGTGGGCGTGTCCGGATCACCGATGCCGAGCGATATGACATCGATACCCTGCGCCAGCTTCGCCTCCTTCTTCCTGTCGATCTCGGCGAAGAGGTACGGGGGTAGATCAGCAATTCGATCCGCGGTCCTCACTGTCAGCCCATCCCTTTCAGGTCGTGTCGTGTCGGTCAAGTGCGATGTGTCTGTCCTAGACGGCAGTGCATGTGCCATGGTAGCAAAGTAAGCCGCTCAGGTTAGAGGTTGTGGCAAAGCCACGCGGGCACCCCGTGTCGGCCAGATGTGCGGCACGATTCGCTACGAGGCTGTATCCTCATCGTCTATTGCGACCACACCGCAGAAGACCTCGACTGCAGGCCCTGTCATGAGGACCCGATCATCGTCGTCCCATAAGATGCGAAGATCGCCACCAGGCAGTTCGACGGTGACTTCTCGATTGGTGCGGCCGCTTAGTGCGCCTGCTACAGCGGTGGCACACGCGCCCGTGCCACAAGCGAGTGTCTCCCCCACCCCGCGTTCCCAAACCCGGAGCCTGATGTGGCGCACCGACAGGAACTGCGCGAACTCCACGTTCGTCTTCGCGGGAAACGAGCTGTGTGTTTCGATGAGCGGGCCGAGGACGTGAACAGGCGCGGTCTCGACATCGTCAACCCAGAGGACCGCGTGAGGGTTTCCCATCGACAGCGCGGTGATGTTGAGTGTGCCCTCCTCGGTATCGAGGGGAGCATCTACGACCCGCTCCCCAGGAAGATCGACAGGAACCTGTGCGGGTGCCAACATCGGCACCCCCATGTCAACCGTGGCCTCGTCCATGAGCCCCGCTTCGTCGCGGGTGAATGTCATGGACTTCACTCCGCCGAGGGTCTGCACGCGCGCAGTGCTGGCTTGTGCAGGCAGAAGCTTGTGATCGACGAGATACTTGGCGAAACAGCGAATCCCATTCCCACACATCTCCGCGGTCGACCCGTCCGCGTTGTAATACATCATGAGGAAGTGCGCCTCAGAATCAGTGGCGGGGCGCACAAGGATGAGCCCGTCTGCACCGATCCCGAAGTTGCGATCGCAGAGCCACACGACGGCCTCGGGTGCGAAGTCGAGTTCTTCTGCAAGGTCCTCGATGACGATGAAGTCGTTGCCCAAACCGTGCATCTTCGTGAACTCAAGCAGCATGAAATGCCCTTTCAGCTCTCAGCAGTGGTCCAGCCGCCACGTCTTCGGTGCGGGTACGCCAGTGGTTACCGCTGGCCCCTTGGATTCTACCAGCCTCACGACATCTTCGAGCACGGAGTCGAGGTCTGCGTCGGTCATATCGATCCACTGGATTCGAGGATCGGACTTGAACCATGTGAGTTGCCGCTTGGCATATCTCCTGGTCGCTCGCTTGATCGCCTCGACCGCCTCATCCAAAGGTGCATGGTCTTCGATCACCGGCACGAGTTCCTTGTAACCGATTGCTTGTGCGGCGGTGAGCGCGTCGCGAAAGCCTGCCGCCAGCAGGGACGTCACTTCGCTGAGGAGACCTGCCGCGAGCATGTCGTCCACACGCTGGTCGATGCGGTCATACAGAAGCTCGCGTGCCATGGTAAGGCCGATGAATCTCGCGTCATACACACTTGTACGTCGTTGGAACCCCGCAGCCTGGTCAGCATAGGACTGCCCCTGTGCAACCATCTCAAGTGCGCGGATCGTGCGTCGCACGTTCGCTGGATGGATGAGGTCGGCCGAGGGAGGGTCAAGCTCTGCCAGACGCTTGTGCAGCCTATCGGCGCCGAGCACAACCGCCTCCTGCTCGAGAGCAGCCCGCTCAGGTGACTCCACGCTCCCTCCAGGAAAGACCCAGTCATCCAGCGCGGCGCGGACGTACAGACCGGTGCCGCCGCACAGAATCGGAAGGCGGCCTCTTGCGACGATCTCCTTGATGGCCGAGCGTGCTTCCGCTTGGTAGAGAGCAGCGCTGTAGGGTGTGCCGGGTTCTACCAGGTCGATACAGTGATATGTGACGGGGCTGCTGTGGTCAGGGGGCTTCGCTGTGCCGACGTCCATGCTGCAGTAGATCTGCATCGAGTCAGCGGATACGATCTCGGCATCGACACGCTGCGCCACTCGCTCGGCGAGTTCGCTCTTGCCCACCGCTGTCGGCCCGACTATGGCGCACACAAAGGTCATCGAGGATGCATCACGCGTAGCGGTCGACACGGAATCGCTCCAAAGAGCAGGGTTCTGATGGAGAAATGCCCGCCTTCTTCCGCGCGATGTCGACTTGCTCGGCGGAAGAATCAACTCCCTCAAGGTCCGGCAGGAGCAACCCACGTCGCCAGCCGCATGAAACGATGACACCGTACTGCTCTGGGTCGAGGTCTTCGAACGAGCAGCCCTCCGGCGGATACAGCACGTCCACCTTGACATCAAGACGGTCGACCTCGTCGGCGGTTACCGCTGGGAATCGCGGGTCGGCACTCGCCGCCTGGACGGCGTTATGGACGACCTCAGCTGCCAACGTACGTTGAGTGGGCGCTATCGTGCCGATACAGCCTCTCAGATGGCCGTCGAGATGGAGGCTGACGAACGTGCCAGCACGGACGGGCAAAGAGGGATCCGAGAGGGTGGATGGCTCAGGCTCCACGCCGTGTTCCACCCATGAGACGATGGCATGTCGTGCGAGGCGCACGAGTTCGTGTTCGGACGACTCGTCTCTTGGCTGCTCAGTGGTGACCTCGACAGCAGCGCAGCGTCCACCGGAGTCATCCGCATGCTCACGCACAACCGCCACGAGGTAGCCTACTCCCCACGGCCCTTCATACGACAGGACCTGGACATCACCTTGAGGCATAGCCCCCGAGAGCGCGATGATGGAACGCCAGCCGCACTCGCCTGCCGCATCCGCCAGTGAGGGATCGATGTGGGCGATGCTGGTGAGTCGGTTGGTGCGCAACAGCTCGACGACTTGCGAATCGAACTCCTGGCCCTTTGCCGAATAGCCTGCTGGCGCACGCGGTGTCAAGCGATGGCTGAGGTCTCCGCTTGCAAGAAAGACGATTCGCCGCCCGAGACTCCGTGCGACCTCGGCGACCACTTCACCCAGACGACGGTGAGCCTCAAGGGACAATCCCGAAAGCGAGATGTTCACGAGAGGATAGGTGCCTTTCGGATCTAAGAAGAGGAGCGGCACAAGCACGCCGTGGTCAAGCACGCCCGGCTGAAGAGCGCTGTGCCCCGCTCGTGAGCGCGCCGGCAACCCATGCGTGTTTGCTGCTTCGATCAGGCGAGAGGCGAACTCGACATCCGTGCGTGCAGAGATGGCCGTGCGCGCGGCCCCAAACTGCGCGAGCGTGCCGTGGGTGTCTGGCGCGGTATCGATGACAAACGCATCCCCGAGCGGCGGGCTGTGCGGGGAGATGACGACGAGAGTATCAGGGGCGAAGTTCGCGACGGCACGGGCGGCATCATGCATGGCTTCGATGGATGCCGCAGTGACATCAGCTTCATCCCCACCCACATCGCGCACCATGATAGGCGGGTGTGGTGCAATCACTCCAAGCATCTCTGTGCTCACCGACGCCTCCTCAAGACAACGGCACCGCACCAATCGGTCACCGTGTGAGCGATTCAGCTACATCGAGAATGTACCCGCTGAGAAACCAAGTCTGAGCCTCATCGATGGCGACCCGCACAAAACGACCCGTCAAGTCACCTGGACGTGCGCCCTCGGGAACAGGGACATGAACGACCTTGTTGCCCTCGCTTCGGCCTGCAAGGATCCCAGAGTCACGCTTCGAGGCTCCTGTGATGAGCACATTCTGAATACTGCCAACAAGCGCCCGGTTCTTCTCCAGCGCAGAGCCTTGCACAAGTGCCACCAAACGGTCGAAGCGGTCCTGGGCCACTGCACGCGGGACCATGTCCGTAAACGTTGCTGCAGGCGTCCCTGCACGCGGTGAATAGATGAACGTGAAGGCCTGGTCAAACCGCGCCGCGACGACAAGATTCATGGTGTCGGTGAAATCCGCCTCGGATTCACCGGGAAAGCCGACGATGATATCGGTGGAAAGTGCGAGGTCAGGGATAGCATAGTACAGACGCTCGACGAGACCGAGATACGCATCTTTCGTGTAGTGGCGGTTCATCGCGGCAAGAATACGATCAGATCCAGACTGGAATGGCAGGTGAAGAGAGCGCGCAACTGCCGGTAGCTCAGCAATCGCTCGAATCGTCTCTTCCGACAGATCTTTGGGGTGGCTCGTCGCGAAGCGAATTCGCGGGACACCGGTGGCCGCCACAGCCTTCAGCACTTCAGCGAATCGGGGAGACCCGTGCAAGTCACGGCCGTAGGAGTTCACGTTCTGGCCGAGCAGCGTGATCTCGACAACACCCTCGGCAACGAGGCGTTCGCACTCGGCCACGATATCATTCAGGGACCGTGAGCGCTCGCGGCCGCGAACATGCGGCACGATGCAGTAGGAACAGAAGTTGTCGCAACCGACCGTGATGGGCACCCACGCATGCCAGGCATGCTCACGCTTCGTGGGGAGGTCGCTCGTGAACTCCTCCGAGCCATCCAGCACCTCCACCACTGAACGACGGCCTTCACGAGCAGCATCGATGAGTGTCATCAGATGCGAAAGGTTGTGTGTGCCGAAGACGACGTCCACATGCGGGAGCTGCTCGAGCAGCCTTGCACCATCACGCTGTCCGATGCAGCCGCCCACAGCGATGATCTGGCCTTGCGGCCGAGCTGTCTTGACGCTTTTCAGCGAGGCGACCTGACCGCGCAATCGCTCGTCGGCGTTCTCACGCACACAGCACGTCATGAACACCACGACGTCGGCGTCTTCTGGACGCGTCACCTGCGTCATGTGTGCGTCGGAAAACAGGCCGGCGACACGCTCAGAATCATGCTTGTTCATCTGGCATCCGAAGGTGCGGATGAAGTAAGTCTCTCCCATGGCCGAACGAGTGTAGCACGCACCATGCCGGTGGCTGCTAGAGGCCAGCGCTCCCCTGCTGGGTACGGGCAGCTAAGCCACCCTGACCGGCGTCAAGGAGGGTGGTCAGGATCTCGGACGGCATGTCGAGTTCGCCGAGGGCAGGTCCAGGCGCGTGCGGACCGTGGTAGTCCGTGCCGCCCGTGACTCGCAAACCGAGACGCCCGGCGAGGTCGCTGTAGTGCGCTCGCTGCTCGGGCGTATGATCCGGATGGTAGACTTCGACGCCCCACAAACCCTCGGTAGCAAGGGAGCTGATGATGTCATCGACGCCCGTGACACCCGGGTGCGCGAGAACTGGCAGCCCAGAGGCATTGCGAATCGTCGAAATCACCTCCGAGGGCGCTCGTACGTCTTTGGGTGCATAGAAGGGACGTCCTCGGCCAAGGAGCCTCTCAAACGCGTCAGTGACATCTGCGGCATATCCGGACTGCACAAGAGAGCGCGCGATGTGAGAACGCCCGACAGCACCATCACCAGACAACTCGCGAACACTCTCGACGGTAATGCTGTAACCGGCGGTCCGCAGCGTCTCGACGATGCACGTGGCTCGTTCGAGACGCGCTGCCCGCAGAGCTTCAAGATGAGCCCGCAAAGACTCGTCGCGTGGATTGACGAAATAGCCGAGGATGTGGACATCGCGCCCGTTGTAAGTCGCTGACAGCTCGACGCCCGGCACCACTGTGAGATTCGGTGCTATTTGCGCCGCTGTGCACAAACCCTCGTGAACGCCGCTGACCGTGTCATGGTCGGTGATGGCGACCGCAGCGAGGTTCTTCGATGCTGCCACACTGACGATCTGCGACGGTGAGAGCGTTCCATCGGAGGCAGTCGTATGTACGTGCAGGTCGAAGCGCACGTCATTCCTCCTGCGATCCCTAGCGGTGCATGTCTCTCGGCTCGACGAGCAGGCGGATAGCGGTGCGCTCCTCCCCATCGATGGTGATGTCGGCGAACGCCGGCACGCAAGTGAGCTCCAGCCCGGAGGGGGCGATGCATCCGCGCGCGATCGCGCTGGCCTTGACGGCTTGATTTAGAGCGCCGGCACCGACAGTCTGCATCTC
>JAVEVF010000102.1:0-5826 GCA_034005175.1 Coriobacteriia bacterium
CCCGCAAGCGAAAGGGATCGGACGACAAACTGCATCCGTCCCTTCGCGGCGTACGCCGAAAACACGACAACCATCTCGACGAGCATCCCGCTGCGCAGCGTCACGCCGGAATCTGCATACTGCTCGCGCCACATCAGACACTGCATAGCCGCGTCACCATCGGTGACGGTAAAATACGCCGCACGATAACCTGGCTTGTCGGCGAACTCGGAGACCTCGCCGACCACGCGCAGCCGGAGGGCTTCAAGTGCGTGACGCGCGACGCTCATCGCTTCGCTGACGCTGACAGCACGCTCCTCGGCCACACCCTCCCCCTTCGCGGTGATCTCGCCTCCCGCAGCATTCTATGCGGTGGCTCCGACACACCCGTACCCGGCAGTTATCGGCGCGAGAGCCCCAGGTAATACAGGAGCTGCATGACTGCAATGAGCGTGGCGGCCACGTAGGTGAGAGCTGCAGCGGTCAGCACCGTTCTTGCGCCGCGTACCTGCTCCACAGGCAACATGCCCCCGGTGTTGAGCGCGGCGAGCGCGCGACGCGATGCATCGAACTCAACCGGCAGTGTGACGATCTGGAACAGCACGGCGGCCGCGAACATCACGACCCCGAGCGTGATGAGGCCGGTGAAGTTCACGAACAGCCCCGCAAAGATGAGCGGAAAAGCCAATGAGGAACCGATCTGGGCTGTTGGCACAAGAGCCTGGCGCAACCGCGCTGCAGCAAAACCACGCGCATGCTGAACAGCATGACCAGCCTCGTGGGCAGCTACGCCCGCCGCAGCGACCGAGCGGCCACCATACACATCTTCTGAGAGTCGCAGCACGTTAGCCCGAGGGTCGTAGTGGTCGGTCAGGCGTCCCGGCACCCTCTCGATGGTCACGTTTGCGAGGCCCTCGGCATCCAGCATGCGCCGGGCCACCTCGGCACCGCTTTGACCGGTGGCAAGCGCTACCTTTGAGTAACGACGATACGATGAGTTCACGAACCCCTGCGTGATGGCGCCTAGCACAACAGCGATCAGGAGTATCGGTAGGTACGATTCGAACATCTGATCCTCCACATCTCAGAATCGGTGGCATCTCTGACGAGACTATCCCCATCAATGCAAATGGTTTGCCAGCAGACGAGCGGCGCTGCATCCATCCCCTCAGAGCGCCGGCGGCCCCGGCACCTCCTCGACGATGAGTCTACCCTCTTCGAGACGCAAGGTCAGTTCGCCGTCGAGCAACCTCAACAGCTCCTCTCCCACGATCGACCTGCGCCACCCTTCGAGGACAGCCATATCTTCCCGCTCTCCGCCCGCGAGCTGTTCGAGCTCGTCGCGCGAGGCGAGCAACGGCGTTGCGATCCCGTGCTCCTTTGCACGCAGCCTGACGAGCGCTGCCATCAAGTCGACCGCGCCGTCCACATCGAACTGCCGGCGGCGCTTGCGCTCAAGCCGCGGAAGGTCATCGTCGTCCATGGCCAGGCCCTCGGCCACGGTTTGCAGCACAGCAGCATAGAGCTGTTTGCCGAGCTTCTCGGATACTCCCCTGATGGCGATAAGCGAATGCGTATCCTGTGGTGCTCGGCGTGCGATCTCCAGCAAGCTCTCGTCGCTGATCACCCACTTGCGCGGTATATCTCGGCTCTGGGCCTCGCGTTCACGCCATGCAGCCAGTTTGAGAAGAACGCCCAACTGCCTCGGCTTGAGTGAGGACACTCGTTTGATGCGGCGGTACTGTTCCTCTGGAATGATGTCGTATGTCGCTGGGTCAGCGAGGCGATCGAACTCCGGCTCCAGCCATGACAGCCGACCCTCACTCTCCAGCCGTGTCCGAAGCTCGTGATAGATTGCGGGTAGATACTTCACGTCGTTCAGAGCGTACTGCACCTGGGTGTCGGACAGCGGACGTCGCGACCAATCGGTGAATGTGTCTGACTTGTCAAGACGCACTCCTGCGATCTCGTTCACGAGCGCGCCGTAACCCACTTGTGTAGCAAAGCCGGCAAGCGTGGCCGCCACTTGGGTGTCGAAGATGGGCGCTGGCACAGCACCGGACAGCGCGTACAGTATCTCTATATCTTGTTGCCCAGCATGAAATACCTTTGTCATACGCACGTCGGCAAGCGCTTCAAGCAACGGGCCGAGGTCCTTCACTGCGAGGGGGTCAACGATAGCCTGCATCTCGTCGGTCGCAAGCTGTAGGAGACAAAGCCTCGGGTAGTATGTACGCTCGCGCATGAACTCGGTGTCTAATGCAATGAACGGCACACCCGAAAGTGACTCGGCAAGCGCGAGAAGACCCGCGCGATCGCTAACGTACAATGAATGGACCGCCTCTCTTAGATGCTGGCGTTACTGCCGTTCACACAATACCGTATAGGCAAGATGTCCAGCTTAGTGCAGGATGTCGGTGCCCACCGGAGGTCTCATGCGCATTCTCATAGTGGTCAATCTGAGATCCGGCCAGGGAGACGCAGGCCTCTACGACTTCGTCCGCATCCTCGGTATAGGCGGCCACGAGCTCACGCTGCGCTTCTTGGGACCTGACGCTGATCTTCCAGCCATGCTCGCCGATGTAGCCGACTTCGACCGAGTGGTTGCAGTGGGCGGCGACGGAACGGTCTCGGCTGTCTGCTACCAGTGTGTGGGAAGCGGCGTTCCGATTCTGCCGTATCCTGCGGGCACCGCCAACCTTTTCGCCTTGAACATGCGCTTGCCCTCCGATCCCCTCGAGCTTGCGCGCCTCACCGTCGATGGACACGCAGCCGACATCGACGTGGGTGAGATCACGTACGGTGCAGGGCGGCGAGGCGGGTTCGTGGTTGCCGCCGGCGCGGGTTTCGATGCTGCGATCATGCAAGCCGCTGACCGCCTGAAGCCCTCGCTTGGCATCGCCGCGTACGTCGTGGGCGCGCTGCAGAACCTCACCCCCACCGTCGCGCGATTCAAGCTCACCGTCGATGGAATCGCACTGGAGTCAGAGGGCATCGCTGCGCTGGTCATGAACGTCTCGCGGATGCAGTTCGATCTCGCGATCACGCGGGCCAGCGATCCTTCGGACGGTTTGTTCGAGGTGGTCATCGTACGCACCCGCAACGTGCCGGGCTTGATTCCCACTGTCTGGGGAGCATTCCTCGACCGTTTCGTTCAGAAGTCGGGTGATTCTGTAGGGCTTGAGGTGCATACGGGGCGCGAGATCGTCGTAGAGTCCGACCCTCCGCTCGCACTGCAGTATGACGGAGAAACGCTCGCGGCTACCACGCCGCTGGCCGCCCGCGTCTTGCCGCGCGCCTGCCGCGTGATCGTCTCTGAGGAGTATGAACGCGCCGCTGACGTGTGACTGAGGCCGCGGACTCGCAGATGCCGCATCAGTGTGAGCGTCTCGATGTCTATCCACCTTGCCTCGTGCGAAGAAACGCCCCTCCGAGAGATCTCGGAGGGGCGTTGTCTCATCCATGGTGGGCGCTAGAGGATTTGAACCTCTGACCCCTTCCGCGTCAAGGAAGTGCTCTCCCCCTGAGCTAAGCGCCCATGGTGCCGCATGATGAAGCAGCGACGCACATTGTACCAACTCCAGCCGTGCGCGCCACCCCTTAGTTCTCGTGAACGCACATGGGTGCACGAGCTCTCGTACCACAGCAGCGTCTTTGAAGACTACGGGGTTTCTTCCTTGCGCCTGTCAGGTGCCCTTGCTAGACTACCCTTTGCGCGCGGACGTAGTTCAGTGGTAGAACACCACCTTGCCAAGGTGGGGGTCGAGGGTTCGAATCCCTTCGTCCGCTCCATCGATTTGCTCCGAAGGCCGGCTCACGAGGCTTCAATGCCGCCCCGAAGGCCGGCCTTCGATTGATACGCAGGGCGCTCAGGCGCGCCTACATGGCGACGTGGCCAAGTGGTAAGGCAGGGGCCTGCAAAGCCCTTATCCCCGGTTCGAATCCGGGCGTCGCCTCCAAGATGAACGAAGGGCCGTTCCTGTCGGGACGGCCCTTCTTCTTATGCCGAGTATTTGATCTCCATGCGGCGCGACTGCTCGAGCCTCTTGAGACCTCGTTCCGCGTCACGCAGGTCGGGGATGTTTTCCAGCGCCCACTGAACAATCTCTGCAGGTACAAGTGGATAGCGCTCACACGCCTGTGCCAGGGTCATGGCTCTTACCTCCGTGATACGACTGTGGCTGCGACTACTGCTGCGGTCTGATGCTGTGGTGCGGCGGTACCGACCCTTACAGGCTCTATTGTGCGTCCACGTGTTTCAACCGTCAACCTCAACTCGACGGCAACAGTGCTCATGCCCCCCAACGTGCGTACAGATCATGAGCGATCCCAAGCACCTCGAGTACCTTACCCACTACATAGTTGACCTGGTCATCAAGGGTCTGAGGGTGGTGGTGGAAGGCCGGCATCGCAGGAACGATGACTGCCCCTGCCTCGGCAAGCGAGGTGAGATTGCGCAGGTGAACGAGTGAAAGTGGGGTCTCGCGTGGTACCAGGATCAGTCGCCTGCCCTCTTTGAGAGCCACCTCAGCGGTTCGCTCGGACAGGCCGGATGCCAGCCCAGCCGCAACGCTTGCACAGAAGCCCATGGAAGCCGGTATCACCACCGTGGCATCGACAGGATACGACCCCGACACAAGCGGGTCGAACAGGTCATCCGGACACGCGATACGCAAGGGCGCATCAAGCGGCAACTCCAGATAGCGTAGGAGAGCGCGGGCGGTCTCCTCGGCGGGCAGATCAAGCTCGAGCTCGTAAGCAAGCAGACCTCGGCCTGCGGATGTCACGATAAGCTCGACCTCGTTGCGCGTCGAGAGCAACCGTTCGACGAGGCGCAGCCCGTACACGCTTCCAGAAGCTCCCGTGATGATGACAGCATATCGACCCATCTCTCCCCCTCTTGCGTGCGATCGAATGTACAGCCGCGCGAATCGGCGCTTCGTCTCGAAATGCCAGCCACAGCGTCCTTAACCTGTCACCCAGCCGAGATACTCCTCCAACGCATCGAGCGTTGTGATGCCTTCTGTAAGCACCGTCGCCCCTTGGCGATCGATGAGCACCGGTTCCATGCCTACCGCTGAGGCGCCGAAGATATCGGCATAGCGGTGGTCTCCCACGTGCACAGCGTCGCTGGGCATGACATCAAGCCGCTCACACGCCAGTTCGAAGATGCGTGGATCAGGCTTGTGGAGACCCACTTCGGCCGAGGACACGATGGTGTCGACCATCTCTGCGATGCCCATCTCGGCCAGCAGTGCCGAGAGTCGACCGTCCCAGTTCGATATGATGCCAATCCGCTGGCCCCGCCCTTTCAGCCTCTTGAACGCAGGGATGACATCGTCATACGGACGCCAGCGTTCCGCACGTCCGAACTCCTCGTACACACGGTGTGCAAGCAGCTCGGCATCGCGTTCTATCCCAAGTTCCCGCGCCATCAGTGAGTACATCCCGATCCACACGCTGTTCGTTGCGTTTTCGTCCGTCCAGAAGGTGTCATCCTCGCTATAGCGGTCCTCGTAGTGTGCATCCACCAGCGGCATGACGGAATCGATGGCGGAGAGATCGCGTGTGTGGCCGGCCTCTTCGAGCACCTGGCGACACACCTCAGAAACGCTGGGATAAGGATGGAGCAGTGTGTTTCCTACATCAAAGAAGACAGCGTGTGTCATGAGATCAGTCGAGGTACTCGGCGACGTCTGTCCGATGAATGGGCGATCGCGGCTGCACATTCACCGCATATCCCATGGCGACGAGCGCCACGATCTCTCGGTCTTCAGGGACGCGGAGCAGACGGGAGAGTTCGTCACGCACATAAAAGGAGAATGTAATGTTGCATGCGCCAAGCCC
>JAVEVF010000011.1:0-27915 GCA_034005175.1 Coriobacteriia bacterium
GGCGCACGCGCGGCACACGTATCCGTTCGTTGATTCGCGGTTCGACTGCGCTGATGGGCAGTTCCCCTCCTGACTCGTGATCCGTTCCGCCCCGAATCACACTCGTACACAACACCACGTCCCGCGGCCTTCGTGCGCTGCCGACGGGACGGTAGCCGAGAGACGCGGGACACTGCCCGTGCTCGGCGATTAATCTCGACCAGACAGCTGCCATGTGGCGCCGCAAGGTGGGGACCTTCTCTACCCCGAGGGGCGGGATCCCACTTTCATGAACGATATGCGGTTGACCTCGGAAGTATACCCATGGATCGGCCCAGTGTCCAGCGGTCCATCCCGGCTTCGAAAGCTGCTGAATTGCTAAAGTCAGTGCAAAGGCTCTTGCATTGAGTCTGGCAGGGCTTCGCCCTTCGTCCTTGTGCGAGATCGCACGCAAGTTTGGCTGGAGCGTTTCGAGTGTCACACGTGAGATCAGGCGCAACCGGCGTGACGACGGGTACCGCTCGACCCCGACGAGCATCGTGCGGTTATGCGTTGACTACAAGCCCTGTGAAGCCCGCGCGCTCTGCCTCCTTTGTTCGACGCGGCGGCGCGCGAGCTGCAAGAAGATGCGCTGCACCAACATCTGCCCTCACTTCGTCGCCGGCATCTGCAAGCGAAACGGCGCCGCTCCGTTCGTGTCCAACGGCTGCCGGCTGCACCGCTACAGCTATGACGCCAAGCTGGCACAGCGGTTTACCAGCGCTCGTGCTCGTGCTCACCGATCGCGGACACGAGTTCCAGAACCACGAGAGGATCGAGCGCGGCGAGCGCATCCGCGTCTACTACTGCGACCAGGGGCGGGCAGACCAGAAAGGCGCGATCAAGAACTGCCATCGCCTTGTCCGGCGCATCGTTTCCAAGGGCACCTCGATCGAGGGGTTCACGAGACACAACGCCGCGGTTGTGACGAGCCACGTCAACTCGACGCCTCGCAGAGCACTAGACCGGCAAACCACCTGTCCGGCCCAAGGAGAGGGTAACGCCATATGCGGCAACGGACCTTTGCGTCCAGTCTGGCCAGGGGACTGTCAGAGGCTCGTTCCTGCACGCCCCGGTGGCTCCACCAGGCCTCTCCAGGCGGTCCGCTGACGCACGACGCGCCCCTCAAGGCGCGTCGCATAGGGCTATCCGCCAGCCATTTCTTGCACTTACCCTGACAACCGTCAGCAGGACTCCGGTCTTGCACTGACTGTGTCAATCAACCAGCTTCGGAAGCTCTGCGCGCTGAGGGCATCTCGACAGGTTTCATGCGCCTCGGGTACAAACCTGGCAACTCCATATCTCAACAGGGAGGGGAGTCATGAACATCACGATATTGGGTACGGGCCATGTGGGAGGGGCCCTCACGCGTGGCTTTCTTAAGGCCGGTCACCAGGTCACTGTCGCTGCCGCCAACCCTGAGCATGCTGCTGCGCTCGCTCAGCAGACAGGCGCGCGTAGTGCCGCGTCCAACATCGAAGCCGTACAAGACGCTGAGATCGTCGTTCTTGCCGTACCGCGCTCTGCACTTGCGCAGGTAGCTGATGAGATCGCCGAGGTGGTGAAGGGCAAGATCGTCGTTGATGTCACCAACAACATGAACGCCGACCTCACCTCGCGCACCTCTGAGCGATCGAAGGCCGAGGAGCTGCAGGAGCGATTAAGCGGCACCGCGGTCATCAAGGCGTTCAACACCGTCTTTGCTGCCAGACAGGCTGATCCCGTAATCGACGGAATCGCGCTTGACGGCTTTTACGCTGGTGATGACGAGACGGCCAAAGAGACGGTAGCGGGTGTTCTCGAGGGTCTCGGCTACCGACCCATCGATGCCGGACCGCTGCGAATGGCGCGAGCGCTCGAGGAGATGGGTCTGCTCCATATCCGACTGAACGCAGTGAACGGCTGGCCATGGATGACGGGATGGAAGCTGCTTGGCCCAACCAAATGACACACACTCAGCGCCCGTGGGCATCCTCACGATTGGCGGAAGGTCGGCTGCGCTGTGCGATCCTGATGACCCAGTAGGCTAACCCAGCCCCCAAGCCGATGAACAAGAACAGCCACGCCATCGGGACGAGGAAGAACGGTTCGACAAGCAGCCCGTCGGGATTCACACGAGCACCTATCAGTGCATACGCCAGCAGACAGCCAATCGAGACGAAAAACGCCAAGAAGGTGAACCCGCCGAGCAAACGACGTGTCAAGTTCATCGTCCCTCCCTCATCCCATACATGAGTCGCTCCCGGAGTGCGCACTTGCCTGCGATGCGACGACAACCATCACGGGCGCCGAGCTACCACCGTCGCGGCGAACTCTTCAACACCCATCTGTCCGATGTCACCCTCAGTGCGCTCTCGCACCGCCACCGCATCGGACTCGACTTCCTTGTCGCCCACCACCAGCATGTATGGAACCTTCTGTTCCTGGGCCTTGGCGATCTTGACACGCATCGGCTCGTTCTGTGCGTATACCTCTACGCGCAGCCCTGCGTCTTCCAGCCGTTCGCGAATCGACTCGGCGTGTTCGAGATGTCGGTCGGCGATAGGGATGACAACCGCCTGAACCGGCGCAAGCCACACCGGAAACGCACCTGCGTAATGCTCGATGAGGATGCCGAGAAAGCGCTCCATCGAACCGAGGATGGTGCGGTGCAGCATGAACGGTCGCGCTTCGGTGTTCTCGGCGGTGCGATAGGTCATGTCGAACCGCAACGGGTTGTTGAAGTCCACCTGGATGGTGGCGGTCTGCCAGGTGCGCCCGATGGCATCGCGCAGCTTGATGTCGATCTTCGGGCCGTAGAACGCCCCGTCGCCCTCGTTGATCTCATAGGCCATGCCGCGTTGCTCAAGGGCAGCCTTCAAGCCTTCGGTGGCGTGGTCCCACTCAGCGTCGAATCCCTCGATGGACTTCTCCGGCCGAGTGGACACCTCGGCGGTGTACTCGAAGCCGAACACGCCGTTCACGTAGTCTACGAGATCGAGCATCTTCATGACCTCAGGGGTGACCTGCTCGGCGGTGCAGAAGATGTGGGCGTCGTCTTGCGTGAACCCACGTGCGCGCATCAGGCCGTGCACCACCCCCGAGAGCTCATGGCGGTAGACCGTACCGAACTCAAACATCCGCCACGGCAGGTCGCGGTATGAGCGGACTTCATTGTTGTAGATCATGATGTGCCCTGGGCAGTTCATGGGCTTGATGCCGTAATCGGCGACCTTGCCCTCCCCTTCTTCTATCTGGAAGAAGTACATGCTTTCTCGGTAGTTGTCCCAGTGGCCCGAGATCTTCCATACATCGGCCTTGTAGATGTGTGGAGTGATGACCTCGTCATACCCTCGGCGGTACAGCTCCTCGCGCAGCCATTCCTGGATGATGCGCAGCATCCGAGCGCCCTTGGGATGGTACAGGGGCAGCCCTGCTCCGGCCTCCTCATGGAGGCTGAAGAGATCAAGCTCTTTGCCGAGCTTGCGGTGGTCACGGCGCTCGGCCTCTGCGAGCCGCCCGAGATAGGCGTCGAGATCCTTCTGCGTGAACCATGCGGTGCCGTAGATACGCTGGAGCATCGGTCGACTTGAGTCGCCACGCCAGTACGCCCCCGCGAGCTTCATGAGCTTGAACGCGCCGATGCGGCCGGTATCGGGAATATGTGGCCCCCGGCACAAATCGGTGAACAGGCCTTCTCGGTAGATTGAGATCGTCTCGTCCTCGGGCAGCTCGTTGATGAGCTCCTGTTTGAACGGGTCGTCCGCAAAGACCTTCAGGGCATCGGCGCGCGAGAGTTCGCTGCGCACGAAGGTGCGTTTCTCGGCGATGATCTCGTGCATGCGCTTCTCGATGACATCAAGATCCTCGGGCGTGAGCTGCTCATCGATCTGGAAGTCGTAATAGAACCCATCCTCGATAGCCGGCCCCACACCGAAGCTTGCCTCAGGATAGAGCGACTTGATCGCTTCAGCCATGACGTGTGCTGCCGAGTGGCGCAGCAACTGGAGGGCTTCGGGACTTCTGTCGGTGATGATCTCGACGGTCTGCCCGTTGGAAAGGACTGTGGTGAGGTCGACCTCGTGCCCTCCGATCTTGCCCACCAGCGCAGCCTGCGCGAGTCGCGGGCCGATGGATGCTGCCAGATCGAGCACGGTCGCGCCTTGGGGCAGGTGCTTCTCGCTTCCGTCCGGCAGCTTGACCGCAATCTCAGCCATCTTCTGTCTCCTCCGTAAAGGCACAGCACCCCGCCACAGAGCGGGGTGCCGGTTGCGGGCTTGTCAGTGCCCGCCCTACTGCCTTGTCTTGCAGTATGGGCAGACGCCCCAGTTCAGTCTAAGCGCATTACCGCACTCAATGCACGGCTTCTTCAGCTTCTTCATGCAGTACGGGCACAGCAGGAAGTCCTTCTCCACCGGCTTGTGGCACGAGGGGCAGGTGGTGAGATCTCGCTGCAGCTCGACTTCCTTCGCACGAATCTCCAACTCACGCTCTCGTGCGTCAGCAAGGGACTCCGGCGGACGAACAACGAGATACACCATGAAGCCCGCGACCGGGAAGATGAACGAGGCAAGGGCCCAGAACCAACCCATCGCGCCACGGCGGTCGGCGTCCCGGTATACCCAAAAGACGATAGCGAAGTGCAAGACGATGAAGAAGAGGGAGCACAAGTTGCGCGCAAGGATGAACTCACCGCTCTTGGTGATGGGATCGAGTAGTCCGCCCATGGCCTCCCTTTCGCGCGCTCCCACGCCTCTGACACGCGCGCGGATGCACACACGCTGCCGCGCGCCGGACTAGACGGATTCTAGCAGAACACGCGGGGCGCGGCAGGTGTCAGCTATACGATTCCCTACGTCGTTGAGGCGAGCGCATCGGCAACCATGCGAATGCTGCCGGTGACGACCGTGTCCACGCCGCGAGACCGCGCCTCTTGCACCGCCGCGGCCACGCTCTTCGCCACCTCGGGCTGCACGCCCGTGACGCTTTCGACGATCGCCGCAAGCTGCGTGGCATCACGTGCGCGCGGCGTGTCGGGCGCCACGCACACAAACCGCGCGGCAGCCCCGGCGAGCGCCTGTACGATATTGTCCGCATCCTTGTCAGCAAGGACGCCCAGCACGATGGTGGGCCGAGTCTCATCATCGGGCCAGGCAGCAAGGATGGCTTTAGAAAGCGCCTCTGCCCCATTGGGGTTGTGCGCACCATCAACTACCACCCATGGATCGCGCTCGATGACCTGAAAGCGCCCAGGGAAGATTGTGGCTGCCACCGCTGAACGCACGCTCTGCGCATCGAGAGACTGGCCAGTGAATGCCTGTGCTGCCGCCAAAGCGGTCGCGACATTGGCAGCTTGGTAGGCGGGTCCTCTCACTTCGATGCCAGTGGACATCAAGCCGAACCCCGCGACGTCTACGTGAGTGGTCCCGTCGGGCGCCGTCGGATTGGAGGTGATCGTGAACCGCACCGTCTGGCTCTCATCAAACGGGCTCAGCTGCATACCCATTCGGACCGCAAGAAGCGTTGACGCGTCTTCCTCCCCCGCACGCTGCTCGAAGATGCGCTCCACGCCAATCGTGGCAGGTCCGAGGATGCCGATGCTTCCGGATTTGATGATGTGTGCCTTGTCCGCAGCGATCTCCTCTCGGGTGTCGCCGAGATGCTCGGTGTGGTCGAGCGCTATACCGGTGATGACCGCCACAGCGGGGTCGACCACGCTCGTGGCATCCCAGCGACCACCCATGCCCACTTCCAGCACGGCTACCTCCACGCCGCAATCGCGAAACGCACACAGCGCAGCTGCGGTGAGGATCTCGAACTCCGTGGGGGCGATACCGGCGCGTCGAGCCGCCGCAAGCACTTCGCCAACGGCCTTCGCGAAGCTGGCTTCAGTAACCACCTCACCACTGCACGCGATGCGCTCGACATACGAGTGCAGGTGGGGGCTCAGGTACATACCCGTCTTCAGTCCGTGCCCCTGAAGGACAGCCGAGATGAGTCTGGTGACCGATGACTTTCCGTTGGTGCCTGCCACCTGGATGGCAGCGAATGCGTCTTGTGGTCGGCCGAGCTCCTCGCAGAGCGCCCGCATGGACTCAAGCGAGGGATTCACACCAAACTCGAGCGCACCATCGAGCACATCGACTGCATCGCTGAACCCAAACGCCCCTGTCTCACTCACGTAATCAGCCCCTTCACGCTTCAAGCTCATCGAGTTGCCCGCGAAGCACTGCCACCCGGTCGGCAAGCTCGGCCTCCTTTGAGCGCTCCTTCTCGATCACCTCGGGCGCTGCCTTGGCAAGAAAGCCTTCGTTGGCGAGCTTGCGCGCGACCTTTGCGAGATCGCTGGACGCAGCGGCGAGCTCCTTTGCGACGCGGGTACGCTCGGCCTCGAAATCGATGAGACCCTCTAGCGGCACATAGACTTCCATGCCGCCTGCCACCACGGTCACTGAGTGTGCAGGCTTGACAGCATCGGTTGCGGCCACGAAGGAGTCGATGCCCCCAAGCGCATTGAGATACGTGAACTCGGCATCGAGAAGCTGCACGTCGGTCTCGGCTTGTGTGCGCACAACCACGGAGATTCCTTGTCTAGGCGCGATCTTGTACCGCGCGCGCACGGTACGTACCGCCACCACGATCTCCAGCATCTTGCTCACAGATCGCTCTGCCGCTTCATCACGAAAGCGCGCAAGCTCCGCGGGGTCAGGCCAAGCAGCCACCATCAGCGAAGAGGCCCGGCGCCACTCAGATAGCGGCAGGCGGCACCAGATCTCTTCAGTCACAAATGGCATCATGGGATGCAGCAGGCGCAGCGCAATATCAAGCACGAACACGAGGTTTCGCTGCGAGGCGAGACGCGCGCCCTGCTCGGCCTCGGTGGCATCATCACGCGCGCCAGCGAACAGGCGGCCTTTGGAGAGCTCGATGTACCAGTCACAGAACTCGTTCCAGAAGAAGTCATATAGCGCGCGAGCAGCCTCGCCGAACTGGTAGGTGGTGATGTGCTCGTCGACTTGGCTCGCAAGGTCGGCTAGCCGCGAGAGTATCCATGCGTCAGCGACGGTGGTCACCTCGGGCTCGCCCGGCACGAAGTGCTCGTCGAGGTTCATAAGCACGAACCGGCTGGCATTCCAGATCTTGTTGGCGAAGTTGCGGCTTGACCCAAGCTTCTCCTCGGCGAACCTTATGTCTTGACTGCCTGTGGCCTGCAGCATGAGCCCAAACCGCATACCATCCGCGCCGTAGTGCTCCATGAGGTCGAGGGGATCGATGCCGGTGCCGAGCGACTTGCTCATCCGCTTGCCCTCGGCGTTGAAGACCGTGGGGTGGATGATGACGTCGTCGAAGGGCACCTTGCCGTCGACGAAATCGATGCCGCTCATGATCATCCGCGCCACCCACAGGAAGAGGATGTCGCGCGCAGTGGAGAGCACGCTCGTGGGGTAGAAGTAGTCAAGCTCTGGGGTATGTTTCGGCCAGCCGAGCGTGGCAAACGGCCAAAGCTGGCTTGAGAACCAGGTATCAAGAACGTCCTCATCCTGGCGCATCGAGCCACCGCACTGCGAGCATTCGGTGAGGTCATCCATGGACGCCACCGGCTTCGCATCACAGCTGTCGCAGTAGTAGACGGGAATGCGGTGACCCCACCACAGTTGGCGGCTTATGCACCAGTCGCGGATACCCTCCATCCAGTGGAAATACACGTTCTCCCAGCGCTTCGGGTGAAACACCACACGCCCATCGCGCACGGCATCGATAGCGGGAACCGCAAGCGGCTTCATGTCGACGAACCACTGATCAGAAAGCCATGGTTCGACAACGGTATGGCACCGGTAGCAGTGGCCAACCGCGTGCACGTGGTCGTCGATGCCAAGCAGCAACTCGGCAGCCTCCATGTCAGCCACGACCTTGCGGCGCGCCTCATAGCGCGAAAGACCGGCATACCGGCCGCCAGCAGGCGAGATGGTGGCGTCGGCCTGAAGGATGTTGATCTTCTCGCACCCGTGGCGCTCAGCGATTTCAAAGTCATTCTGGTCATGCGCTGGCGTGACCTTCACCGCACCGGTGCCAAATGTTGGGTCCACATAGTCATCGGCGACGATTGGGATCTCGCGGCCGATGAGGGGCAACACGACGGTGGCGCCTACGATGTCACGATAGCGCTCATCATCTGGATGGACGGCCACGCACGTGTCGCCAAGCATCGTCTCCGGGCGCGTGGTAGCTACCACGACGTGATCGCGCGCGCCCACAGGGTCTTTCAGTGGGTAGCGGAAGTGCCACAGGTGGCTGTCGAGATCCTCGTGCTCCACTTCGATGTCGGACAGTGCCGTTGAGCAACGCGGACACCAGTTGATGATGCGCTTGCCGCGGTAGATGAGACCGCGGTCGTACCAGTCGACGAAGACTCGACGAACGGCCTCCTGGTAGCTTGGATCCATCGTGAACCATTCATTGGAGTAATCACACGAGCAGCCCATCGCTTTGAGCTGGCCGATGATGGTGGAGCCATGCTCAGCTCGCCACTCCCAGCACTTCTCGACGAAGGCCTCTCGGCCGATGTCTTGACGGCGCAGACCCTGGGAGGCAAGCAACTGCTCGACCTTATTCTGCGTGGCGATGCCTGCGTGGTCGGTGCCGAGGACCCAGCGGGTGGGGCGGCCCGTCATCCGAGCGCGCCGCACCACGACGTCTTGGATGGTGTTGTTGAGCGCGTGCCCCATATGCAGCGAGCCGGTAACGTTAGGAGGCGGGATCGCGACGGTGAAGGGCCGCTCCCCCTCCGGCAGCGGCTGCTGCTCGAAGTAGCCGCCAGCGAGCCACGCTGCGAAGATCGGCGTCTCGACAGCCTTCGGATCGTAGGCTTTGGGCATCTCGCTCACAACACGTCCTTTCCAAGGGTGTGTGGCGATTGTAGGCGAAGCAGCAGAGCAGCGCATTGTGTACGCTCTCGCGAGCGCGGGCATGTTCTATGGGCGGGTCAACGATGCGGCCCGGGAATCTGCCACCGGTTTGAGCGGAGGCCCTTCATGTCAGGACATCCATTACGGCGACACGCATTTGTCCTGCTGCTGGTTGCATTAGCTGTTCTCTCTGTCGTGGCATGCAGCTCAATAGCGGACACGCCGACGATCGACAAGCCGTCAGCTCAATCTCCTGCTGAGCCTGTTGAGGGATCTCAGGCCGAGGACGACGCGGAGGTGGAACGCGAGGGTGAGTTCACAACGCTAGAAGCCGTGAGCCTCGCCTTGGAGCTCTATCCAGACAGCGCAGTGGTAGAGATAGAGCGAGACCATGAGAAGGGTGGCGAGGTCTGGGAGATCGTGATCCGCCACCAGGATGCAAGAGGGACCGAGCTCCACATCGATGTGCAGACCGGTGATGTGCTGAAGGAGAGACCGGCGCGAGTTCCATCGGAGGTTCGCGCAGCACCTCCACGCATCAGTATCGAAGAGGCGATCGCTATCGCACTGGAAACCGTGCCCGGTGCCATCAGCGAGATGGAGATCGAGACTCAAGGCGGACGCGTGGTGTGGGAGGCCGAAGGTGCGAGCAGCAGCGGCCGCATGTTCGTCCACATCGATGCGCACAGCGGCGAGGTCATCGCTCAAGGAGTCGGCAACTGAACCTCGCACCCAGCAAATCCAGCTGATGGGGGGCCGAGAGGGCCAGAGACCTCGGTCGCAGCGTGCCGCTACGCGATCTCGGCTTCGCCCCGTCTCACGATCGTGGGCCCACACTCGCCACTCACCGTCTCCGCAGTCACCACCACGGTTTCGATGTCCTCAGCGCTCGGCAGGTCATACATGGTGTCTAGCAACAAGTTCTCCAGTATGGAGCGCAAGCCACGAGCACCAGTCCCGTGCGCGATCGCATTCTGCGCTATAGCACGCAGCGCCTCATCAGTGAACTCGAGGGCAACTCCCTCAAGTTCGAACAGACGCCGATACTGCTTGACGAACGCGTTCTTGGGCTCGGTGAGAATGCGCACGAGATCGTCTTCAGTGAGATCCTCCACTGATGCGAGCACCGGCAGGCGGCCAATGAACTCGGGGATGAGCCCGAACGTGTGCAGGTCCTCGGGCAGCACGCGCGAGAGGATCTCGCCCTTCTGCTCGGTAGTGGCCTCGGCGAGTTCGGCTCCAAACCCCAAGCCCCGCTTGCCGATACGCTCGGCGATGATCTTCTCAAGGCCCACGAACGCCCCTCCGAGGATGAAGAGGATGTTCGTGGTGTCGATACGGATGAGTTCCTGTTGCGGGTGTTTGCGCCCGCCTTGCGGCGGAACAGCAGCTTCAGTGCCTTCGAGGATCTTCAGCAACGCCTGCTGAACGCCTTCGCCAGAGACATCACGCGTGATGGAGAGGTTCTCGGCCTTGCGGGCTATCTTGTCGATCTCATCGATGTAGACAATGCCGACCTCGGCACGTTTGATGTCGAAATCAGCGGCCGTCACGAGCTTGAGCAAGATGTTCTCGACATCCTCGCCCACGTAGCCGGCCTCGGTAAGTGCCGTGGCGTCCGCAATGGCGAACGGCACCTTCAGCACACGCGCGAGAGTCTGCGCCAGCAACGTCTTGCCGCAACCCGTTGGGCCGAGCATGAGAACATTGCTCTTGGCGAGTTCGACGTCGTCTGCCCGGTTGGCTGGCATGGTCTGGACGCGCTTGTAATGGTTGTATACCGCAACCGAGAGCACCTTTTTGGCGCGCTCTTGGCCCACTACATACTGGTTGAGAGCGTAGTTGATCTCGGCTGGTGTAGGCAGCTCCTCGGCAAGCGGCGAGATGTGGCGCTCCTCGGGCAGCTCGTCTTGGACGATATCGTTGCACAGTTCGATGCACTCGTCGCAGATGTAGACGCCCGGGCCAGCGATGAGCTTGCGCACCTGGCGCTGGCCCTTCGAGCAAAAGGAGCACTTCAGCTGATCTGGATTGTCAGGAGAACGGGTCACTCCTCGCCTGCCTTCACACCGCGGCGCACGAACACCTCGTCAACCAGACCGTACTCCTTGGCCTCGTATGCGTCCATGATGTTGTCGCGGTCGGTGTCGGCATGAATGCGCTCGATGGGCTGACCTGTGTGGCTTGCCAGTATCTTGTCGAGCGCCTCGCGCATGCGCAGCATCTCTTTGGCTTGTATCTCGATGTCGCTCACCTGGCCTTGCGTGCCTCCCCACGGCTGGTGGATGAGGATGCGGCTGTTGGGAAGCGCGAATCGCTTGCCGTTGGTGCCAGCGGCGAGCAGCACCGCAGCCATGGAGGCGCACTGGCCGATGCAGATCGTGGAGACATCACACTTGATGTACTGCATCGTGTCATAGATGGCCATGCCTGAAGTGATGGAGCCCCCTGGAGAGTTGATGTAGAGGCTGATGTCCTTGTCGGGATCGGTCGACTCGAGGTGCAGAAGCTGCGCGATCACCAGGTTGGCGATGAGGTCGTTGATCTCCTGGCCGAGAAAGACGACCCGCTCGTTGAGCAGCCGGGAATAGATGTCGAAGCTACGCTCCCCACGGCTCGTCTGCTCGACGACGATCGGTACGAGGTCGGATGCTTCATGTGTCATTGGCGCTACCGTCCTACTCCTCAGTCTCGGTTTCGTCGGGGATGTCCTGCTCACTGGCTGCAGCTGGCTCCTCACCGGTCTGTGCCCGCTGTTCGACATCAGGCTCCTCTTCAAGGATCTCCACGTTGGAGGGATCCATCAACCACTGTACCGCCTTGCGGTGAACGATGCCTTCAGTGAGCATCTCAATGGCGTTGCTCTCATCCCATCGTGAGCGCACCTCGTCGACGTCCATCTCTGCGGCCTCGGCGAACCGCGTGATCTCATCGTTGATGTCTTCTTCGGTGACCTCCATGCCAAGCGCACGGAAGAGCGCCTCGAGGGCAAGCTCCTCACGAACCATCATCGCGGACTGCTCTTCGATGTCCTTGATGATGCGCTCCGTGTCGTACCCTGTCGCCTGCGCGTACTGGTCGAAATCCATGCCACGCGACTCCAGGCCTGCAACGAAGTCACCGAACACCGAGGAACGGCGAGCCTGCACCATGGCGTCGGGCACTTCGCCCTCGAGTCTCTCAGCAAGTACCGTGCGCACAGCGCGCTCAAGTGAACGTGCCCGCCCGGTGGCCTTCGCCTCATCGAGCTTGGCCTTCACGTCGGCCTTCAGCTCTTCGAACGTGTCGAACCCACCTACGCTCTCGGCGAACTCGTCATCAAGCTCGGGAAGGACCTTGGCCTTGATCTCGTGTACGGTGACATCGAACGCCGCCGTCTTTCCCACGAACTCCTCATTATCAGTGCCATCTGGAACCTCGAACTCGATATGCGTCTCGCTGCCAGGATCAAGACCTTCCAGCCCCCGGTCGAAATCGGTGGGCATAAGGCCCTTGCCCATCTCGTAGAGGTACTTCTCTACGGAGTTGCCCTCGTATTCCTCACCATCCAAGGTGCCCGTGAACGAGATGAGTGCGAAATCGTCGCCCTGGATGCCGCGGCCCTCGACCGGCTCGAGGGAGGCGAAGCGCTCGCGGGTATGTGCGATTTGAGCGTCGACCTCCCGCTCGGAAGCTTCACCGGGCGGCACCGTCACGGATATGCTCTCATATGAGCTCAAGGTCAGCTCCGGCTTCACCTCGACGGTCAAGGCGTACGTGTACTCTGCACCTTCCAGCAGCTCATCGAGCTGGTCAGCCTCGGGACGGGCGATGGGCTTGATATGCTCTGCCTCGATGGCCTTCGGATAGCTCTCGTCAAGCAGTGTTTCTTGCGCTTCGCTGAGGACCGCTTCGCGACCGACATGCGTGTCGATCACATGGCGCGGTGCCTTGCCGGGGCGAAAGCCAGGGATCTTGACCCCTTTGGCTACCTTGCGATACGCATGAGCGATGGCCGAATCGACATCAGCGGCGGGGACTGTGACGGTGAGACGTACCGTGTGGTCATTGACCTGCTCGACGGTGGTGTTCAACGTGCCTCCTGTGCAGTGGACGGTGTGATGCTACCGGATAGGGCTGGTGCGGGCGAGAGGACTCGAACCTCCACGAGTTTCCCCACCAGGACCTAAACCTGGCGCGTCTGCCAATTCCGCCACGCCCGCATCGATTCGAACGACGCATTAGTGTAGCAAAAGCCGGGCATCCGCATAAGATGTCCGGCGGGAAGATCGCTCAGTCACGGCGTCTGCCGACCCTCACCGACCGGGCGAGTCAAGCGCCGAGAGCGCAGCCCCATACGCCCCCACCGTCTGGGGCTCCACGGGAACGATGACACTGCCGCCGGTCCCTGCGGTGATGAGGCTGACGATCGCGTCGTTGTTCGCCACCCCGCCAGCAAAGACGAGGGGCGCTGCGGCACCGACGCGCCGAAGTGAGCTCAAAGTGCGCTTCGCGATGGATTCGTGGAGCCCGCGTGCGATGGCCGCCCGGTCTTCTCCACGGTGGACGAGACCCGTGACCTCGGATTCTGCAAAGACGGTGCACATGCTCGAGATCGTGACATGTTGTCCCGCGTTCATCGCCGCATCCGCCATCTCTTCAAGGCCGAAGCCCAGCGCGCGCGCCATCACCTCGAGGAACTTTCCTGTGCCCGCAGCGCACTTGTCGTTCATCTCGAAGTCCAACACGCGCCCCGAATCCCCAAGCAAGATCACCTTGGTGTCCTGTCCGCCTATGTCAAGGATGCTCCCAGCCTCGGGATGCAGCGCATGCACGCCCATCGCATACGCCTTGATCTCTGTCACCACATCGCACCCGAAGGCCTCTCGGGCAGCGTGACGTCCGTAACCCGTGACAACCAGTGCGTCGTGCTCTGCTCGGTCGACGAACTCCCTGGCTACCGTCTGGGGATCGAACCCTGAATCGGCGATGACGCTCTCGGCAACGCACCTGTCCTGCAGCCATACGGCCTCGACGCTTCGTGACCCGATATCCATGCCGAGGATTCGCATCGGCGACCTACAACATCTCCAGGAACGCTTCGACGCGAGTGGAGAGCTGACCGACATCCTCGGCCGAGTAGTCGGTCTCGATGCGCAAGACGGGAAGTCCAGCGCCCTTGACGGCCTTCTCCACCGAGCTCGCCTCGATCTGATATGTGCCGCAGAAGCTGAGCGTGTAGTCGATGACTCCGTCAGCATCAAGCTCTCCGGCCATGCGCAACACGTCGTCGATGCGCCCCTGGTTGGGCGTGAAGCACGCGCAATTGATGTCGAGATACTTCTCCGCGATATCATCGATCATCTCGTCAAGCGTAGTCGCGTCCTCGCTCACGAGCTTGTCGTAGTAGCGCGAGCCCGTACACATCTCCTCGCCCACAACCACCCCGCCGGCACGCTCGATGATGTCGTGCAGTTTCCAGTTGGGAAGCGCCATCGGCGTGCCCGTCACGAGCACACGCTTCGCGCTCTTTGGCGCAACGCCGTCACCGCGCGCTGCGCGCGCCTCCAGCTCATCGGCTAGCGTGTTCATCATCTTCGTGAAGCGCGGCACATCGTCGTAGAACGCCACCTGCGTGGCTAGCAGCGAATCCTTGCCGCTGATGGGCGCGGGCGATGCCGCACGAGCAGTGTTCACCCTCTGCAGCGCTCGGCGCTTGTCGTTGACCTCAACGATGGCGGCCTTCAGTGACTCAGCTGTGACCTTCTTGCCGGTCATCTCCTCGATCTTGCGCATGAGTTCGACGATCTCGTCGCGCCAGAACGTGAGGTCCTTCTCCCGCTTCATCTGAGGGAGCTCCATCACGTGCATATTGAGCGAAGCTCCCATGATCTCGTATGCCTTCTTCTTGCCGTCACACGTGGTCTCGCCGACGAGAAGATCGGCTTCCTCCAGATAGGGGCAGACGCGTCCGAGCTCAAAACCCATCATCGACTTGATGAGCGCGCATGTGTTGCGCGGCAAGACCTGCTCGACCTGGTCGTACGCCCACTCGGCACCGGCGCAGATGCCGACACCCCATGCACCCGCCGCGCGAATGATCTCTTCGGGGACGTAAAGGCAGTAGGTTCCGACGACCTTGCCGCCTGCCTTGCGAAAATCGTGAAGCTCCTTGATACGCAAGCCGTGGACCTCGCTCATCACGAAATCCAGATAGCCCATGGCCTCAGGCCGATTATCCTGCGCGAGAAAGGTGGTGGCATACAGATCGCCCACCGCCTCAAGCAGTAGGTCGTGAGATTCGAGATCCAGTCCGAGGTCAGCCCAGATCTGCCGATAATCGGGAGCTGCAGTCTCCGTCATGTTCGATGCCTCTCCGCCGAGATACGATGTGAGAGACTATAACATCATCTAATAATATGTAACAATACTTCTGATATTTGATGCCGGCGGGTCCGAAGCGAGAGAGCCCCGCCGGCATCCGGCGGGGCTCTCATGGTGTTCGTTGGTGGGCCGTATAGGGATCGAACCTATGACCTTGGGATTAAGAGTCCCCTGCTCTGCCAGCTGAGCTAACGGCCCGACAAGTGCGCGGCTATTGTACCCGCTAACGACCGGAATGCAAACCTCATGTTTTCGCCGATCCGACCCTAGGAAAGGCCTACCACATTGCCGTCTTCGTCGATGTCGATGTGCTCCCCTGCAGGCCTGGCAGGCAGACCAGGCATCGTAGTCATCTCACCGCAGAGCGCATACACGAACCCGGCGCCTGCAGACACGTGCACTTCTCGGATGGGCAGACGCCAGCCGCTCGGACACCCCTTCAGCAGCGGGTCGTGCGTCAGAGAGAGGTGGGTCTTTGCCATGCAGACCGGCAGCTCGCCAAAGCCGAGGTCCTCAAGGGTCGCGATGCTACGCTCTGCGGCGGGTCTGAGGTCGACACCGGAGGCGCCGTAGAACGTTGTCGCGATACGCTCCATCTTCTCTACGATGGGCTCGCTATCGGAGTAGGTGAGCCTGAAGGCGCTCGGCTGCTCGCAAGCGTCTACGACCGCCGCGGCGAGTTCGAGGCCTCCCTGTGTGCCCTCGGCATGCATACGGTGAATCGCGACACGATACGCACCCGCTGCCATCGCCCGCTCAGCGATCACACGGTGCTCGGCCTCGGTGTCGGACTCAAACGCGTTGATAGCCACCACGACAGGGATACCGAGTGCGCGTACGTTGGCGATCTGCTTATCGAGGTTGCAGATGCCCTTGTCAAGCGCGTCAAGGTCTTCGGTGACAAGGCCTGGGTCCATCGGCTTGCCGGGACGAATCGTGAACCTTCCTGAGTGCATCTTCAGCGCGCGCACCGTACACACCAGCACCGCAGCATCAGGCGCGAGACCTGATGCACGGCACTTGATGTTCGCGAATTTCTCGCCGCCGAGATCAGCGCCGAATCCAGCTTCCGTCACCACATAATCGGCAAGTTTGAGCGCGATGCGGTCCGCGATGATGGAGCTGTTACCCTGCGCGATGTTGGCGAACGGCCCGGCGTGCACGAAGACAGGCCCGCCATCGAGGTTCTGCATGAGGTTGGGCTTGATGGTCTCGCGCATGAGCACGGTCATCGCACCCGCGACCTTAAGATCCTCGGTGGTGACGGGGCGACCCTCGGTGGTGCGTGCCACCACGATGCGCCCGATACGCGCTCGCAGGTCTTGGAGGTTCTCTGCCATGGCGAGGATCGCCATGAGCTCGCTTGCCACCGAGATTTCAAAGCGCGTCTCACGCGGAACACCGTGCATCGGTCCGCCGAGCCCGATGACGACCTTGCGAAGCGAGCGGTCCGAGATATCGAGCACGCGCGGCCAGTCGATGGTGTGCAGCGCTATCCCCAGCTCGTTTCCATGATGAAGATGGTTGTCGATGAACGCCGCGCACAGGTTGTGGGCCGCGGTGATGGCGTGCACATCGCCGGTGAGGTGCAGGTTGATGTCTTCCATCGGCACGACTTGGGAGTATCCGCCGCCTGCCGCGCCTCCTTTGATGCCGAAGACGGGGCCGAGAGATGGCTGGCGAATGCAGGAGAACGCCGAGTGTCCAGCGGCGCGCAGCGCCTGCCCTAGCCCTACGGTGGTCAGCGTCTTGCCTTCGCCGAGCGGAGTTGGGGTGATGGCCGTGATGAGCACATAGCGGCCGTTCGGCCGGTCCTTCAGACGATCAAGGACGCCAAGCGAGACTTTAGCCTTGAAACGCCCGACTGGCGCTACCTCATCGGGCTCGATGCCCACCTCCTCGGCGACCTCACGCGCAGACCGGAGACTGGCCTGATGGGCAATCTCGATGTCGGACAGCATACGCGACCCCCTCTGCCTGCCGATATGAATGACGGCCCGCGTGTGGCGGGCCGTCATTTGTTCCTCTGGGGTGGGTAACGGGACTCGAACCCGCGACCTTCGGAGCCACAGTCCGACGCTCTAACCAACTGAGCTACACCCACCATGAAGTGACTTGGCACGCCCGGAGGGATTCGAACCCCCGACCTAGAGATTAGAAGTCTCCCGCTCTATCCAACTGAGCTACGGGCGCGTACTCACGCGACCGGGGGTGCCGAAGCAGTACGGTACCCCCCGCCACTCGGGATTGTCAATGGAGCGGCCGACGGGACTCGAACCCGCAACAACCAGCTTGGAAGGCTGGGGCTCTACCAATTGAACTACGGCCGCATATGGTCGGGCTGACAGGATTCGAACCTGCGACCCTCTGCTCCCAAAGCAGATGCGCTACCAAGCTGCGCTACAGCCCGACCCCTGCCCCTTGCCTGTCAGACACCTTGGTGGACCGACACGCCCGAGGGCAAAGGCAAGTATAGGGGCTGTTTTGCTGTGGGGCAAACCCTGCGTGATGGCCGCGCGAGCTGCCTGCGATCACAGCTTTGGCTGATCTTCTTTCTCCCGGTACCGGCGTTTCACTCAAGCGCGTCATGCAGAGCGCGCAGCGCCGCCCCCCGGTGGCTGATAGCGTTCTTCTCCTCCATGGAAAGCTCTGCCATGGTGCGGCCCCGCGTCGCCCTCGGCCAGAACAAGGGATCGTAGCCAAAACCTCGCTCGCCTCGCGGCTCGTTACCGATGTGGCCCTCACATGCTCCCTCGGCGACCAGTTCAGCGCCGTGAGCGTCAAGCAGGACGATGACGCTGCGAAACCGCGCCTCTCTGCGCGCACAAGGCGTATCGCCGAGCGCGCGCAGCAACTGCGCGTTGTTCTGCGCATCGGTGGCGTCAGGGCCAGCGTACCGGCTCGAGTACACGCCCGGCTCACCGTCAAGCGCGTCGACCTCAAGGCCAGAGTCGTCGGCAAGCGAGGGTAGCCGATATGCTGCAAGTGCTGCCTCGGCCTTGATGCGTGCATTGTCCAGAAACGTCGTGCCCGTCTCATCGGGCGCGACCCAACCCTCCATCTCACTCGCGGCCACGAAGTCCCAGCCGGTGAAGGCCAGCGCCTCGCGAATCTCGGCGACTTTGTGCGGGTTTCCGGTGGCCACGACCACGCGCGTGCCCGGCGCAATCCGGACCCCGGAGCCCTGTCGCCGAGGTATCATCTCAGAGCTCGGCGACATCGGTCTGTCCTTCGATCACCCGTCGCTGAAACTCCGTGAGCCGATCTATGCCGGCAGAGGCGATATCAAGCATCTCGTCCAAACGTGCACGATCGAACGGCGTGCGCTCACCGGTGCCCTGCACCTCGATGTAGCGGCCTCGGCCATCCATGACCACATTCATGTCTATCTCAGCCACCGAGTCCTCCGCGTAGTCGAGGTCAAGCACGCACACACCATCAACCATGCCCACCGAGGTGGCTGCCACCGAGTCGATGAACGGCATCTCGTCGATCTTGCCGACCTCGCGCCAGGTACAGAATGCGTCATACACCGCGAGATATGCACCCGTGATAGCAGCGGTGCGCGTTCCGCCATCGGCCTGCAGCACGTCGCAATCAACCGCCATCGTGACTTCGCCGCCCATGGCGCCCAGATCGACTACAGTGCGCAAAGAGCGCCCGATGAGCCGCTGGATCTCATGCGTGCGACCCTTGAGGCCACCGGCGGTCGACTCGCGGCGTGTACGCGTGTGCGTCGACGCTGGCAACAGCGCGTACTCGGCGCTCAGCCACCCTTTGCCGCTGCCTCTGCGCCACGAGGCCACACCCTCCGTCACGCTTGCCGCGCACAAGACCTTCGTGTCGCCGAGTTCGAAAAGACAGCTGCCGTGCGCATGCTTGAGATAGCGCCGGGTGACCCGTACGGGCCGCAGCGCGTCGGGGCCACGGCCCTGCGAGCGATTCATGAATCCGCCTTCCTCTCTCTTTCACATAGTAGGGCCGAGCCGACCTCAAGGGTGTCAAGCTCTCGCGCCACTACGACAGGACCTGCGAAGATCGCAGCGGCCTCCTCGACCATTCTCTCACGGTCGTTTGTAGGCCAAACGTGCGTGAGTACGAGCTCGCCTGCGCCAGCATCCCGAGCAAGCTCAGCCGCCTCGGCGGCCGTGAGGTGCGGTGCCCTCCCCCGGTATGCTTCCGGCAGCGTAGCCTCGGCGAGCAGAAGATCGCAGCCATCTGCAGCCTCGCGCACCCCGGGCCCGAGTGCGGTGTCTGACGTGTAGCACAGCGTGACGTCGCCATCGCTTGCAACGAGCGCGAACGAGTCAGCAGTATGTTCGACTCGGCATGGAGTCACGACGAGATCGCCCACCATCACGGCCTCTCCCTCGGCCAACTCATGTACTTTGAACGCAGCCGCCAGCTCGGTGCGACCCCGCTCTGAAAGCAGGGCACCCATGCGTTCGAACAGGCCGTACGGCACACACAGCAGCAAAGGTTCGCACGGGCCGTCGGGCGCGTAACGCAAGAGCGCCTGTAGCGCATACAGGTCAAGGAAGTGGTCGGGATGGCAATGGGTCACAAAGACAGCATCTAGCGTCGTGGGGTCGAGAACGGCACCGAGATTGGCGAGCGAGCCGTTGCCGCAGTCGAACAAGACGCGAGCTTCTTCCCCCTCGATGAGATGCGAGGCACACGCCTGTCCCGGACCCGCGTACGATGCTGCTGAACCCAGTACCGTCAGTCGCATGGGACTTCCTCCAACGTGTCTCGCTGCGCGCGTGCGCGCCGGTCAGCGGAGACCGCCTGGCGCAGCTCGGAAAGCTCAATATGGCGTGCATGGGTGATCGGGCGCCGCATCACGCGTGAGCCAAGGCGCATGAACTCCTCTTGGTCACCCGTCGTGAGATACCGGTCGGGTTCGCGCGAAGCGGCAGCTGGGGCGAGATGCCCGCGAGCCTCAAGCGTCTGCGCGACCTCCCGGGCCGTCTCCTCGGCGGAGGATATGAGCCGGACCTTCGCCCCCATCACCTGCTGAATAGCTGCATGAAGCAATGGAAAATGCGTGCAGCCGAGGACGAGGGTGTCCACCCCCGAGCGCTTGAGCGGGTCAAGATAGTCGCGCGCCATCTCGTAAAACGACGGCCTGATGAACACCTCCGCAGACTCCGCGAGCCACTCCTCAAGCGTGCCCGGACCCATGCGCAGACCTGCCTCGACGACATCCACGAACTTGGGCGCGGCCACCGAAAAGACCGTCACGCCAGCATCTAGGGCGCGCACGGCGCGACTGTATGCGCCCGAGTCGATAGTGCCACCAGTGCCGATGACCCCGATGCTGCGGTTGCGCGTGGCTTGCACAGCAGCACGCGCACCTGGCTCCAACACGCCGAGCACCGGCACGTCAAACACCTCTTGCGCGAGCGTGAGACCAGCAGCCGTGGCGGTGTTGCAGGCGACGACGATGAGCTTGACGGGGTACAGCTCGAGCCAACTGCCGATCTCAAGCACGAACTCGCGCACCTCGGCCAGGTCGCGCGGGCCATAGGGGCAGCGTGCTGTGTCGCCAAGGTAGACGATCTGTTCGTGCGGCAAGGACCGGGAGACCTCGCGAGCCACTGTGAGCCCGCCAAGCCCGGAGTCGAAGATGCCGATGGGCAGGTTTTCCATGGCGCCAGTATAGCGCTGGTAGTCATGGAGCCGCCGGCGACTATTGCCTGGCAGTTGTGGCACGCTCAAGTTCTGCGGCGATGTCGTACACGGGCAGGACGTTCGTGACAGCGCCGAGGTCCACTGCTGCCTTGGGCATGCCGTACACCGTAGATGTCGCCTCATCCTGCGAGATGGTGGTCGCTCCAGCATCATGCATAGCCATCAGTCCTCGCGCCCCATCCGCTCCCATGCCGGTAAGGATCACGCCTATCGACGCGGCACCGCATGAAGCTGCCACGGACTCGAACAAGACATCGGCCGAGGGAACGTGGATCTGGCCAGGTCGTGGCTTCTCCAGATGCAGACGGCGCCGTGACAGACGCAGGTTGCTGCCGGTGGGGGCAAGATATGCCACCCCCTGGGCCGCGACCACGCCGTCTTCCGCCATCATCACATTCATCTGACAACCCGAATCAAGCCACGCCACCAGCCCGGGCACGAAGCCGTCAGCGATGTGCTGGGCCACGAGAACGGGAAGCGGGTAGTCGGCGGGCAACCGCCCCAATACGTCAAGGAGCGCTGAAGGGCCTCCCGTGGATGAAGCGATGGCCACGACCTCGGGGCGCATCTGCCGAGAGGTGGCCAGCGGCATCCCGGTGCGGGCAGATACGGTGCGCGAAGCTCTTATCCCGCGCACGTGCGTGACGACCGGCACCCGTGAGAGCAACCGTACGCGGGAGATGATGTCCGCAGCGATGCCTGAGAGATCGGCCCAGTCGCGCGGCTCTGGTTTGTGCATCACCTCAAGTGCGCCCGCATCAAGCGCGTCGAAGGCTCGCCCCAGCCCGTCGTCGTGCACCGATGAGGACACGACAAGCACCGGAACCGGAGAGAACGCCATGATGTGTTCGATAGCGCGAAGCCCATCCACACGCGGCATGTGTATGTCCATCGTCACGAGATCGGGACGCAGCGCTGCGGTGAGGTCGATGGCTTCCTGACCATCTTGCGCAACCCCCACTACCTCGATGTGCGGATCGCTTCCAAGAATCTCGGCAAGCATCTCACGGGCAACCGCCGAGTCATCGGCCACCACCACTCGTATCGCATCTGCAGCCATCTTGCACCACTCTCACCTGATGAGCCGGTCGACAGTATCCAGAAGCGTGTCTTGGTTGAACACCGACTTCGTGATGTACCCGTCAGCTCCGGCCTTGATGCCCTCGGCCTTCTCTTCATCGCGCTCGAGCGAGGTGACGATGATAACCGGCACGTCGGACAGAACCGGATCGTTCTTGATGGCGCGCGTAAGCTCAAACCCACTCAACCGAGGCATCTGAACGTCGGTGACGACGGCATCGACACGCAAACCCTCGCGAAGCTGCTCAAGACCGTCCGCCCCGTCCGATGCCACCTCCACCTTATAGCCGGCCGCCTCGAAGATGGAACGTTCGAGTTCGCGCGTGGTGAACGAGTCCTCGCAGATGAGAACGGTGCGCGGGCTGGTGCGCTTCTTCCCGGCACCCACCCTCGCGCTCTGGCGCTGCCCACCCCTGCGAGCGCTTGCCATGAGGTCCGGGACGTTGAGGATGGGCGCGATCTCACCAGCGCCGAGAACGGTTACCCCCGCGATGTTCTCCACCTTGTGCAGATGGCTGCCGAGCGTCTTGATGACTATCTGCTGCTCGCCGAGGAACTCATCGACGCTGAACGCGTAACGCTGCCCTGAAAAGCCCATAGCCACCACCGGCAGACGGGGCGAATCGGGGATGCCAGGAACCACGCCAAGAATCTCGGCGATGCTCACTAGCGGGTAGGTGCGCTGTCCGCGCCTGATGGCCTGCCGACCTTCCACCTTGATGATCTCGTCGGGCTCGACAAGCAGGGTTTCCTCGATGGCGGTAGTGGGAAGCACGAAGGTGGTGTCGCCCACACGCATGAGCAACGCCCGGATGATCGCAAGCGTGAGCGGGATCGTGAGACGAAACGTTGTGCCGTGGCCCTTGGTGCTGAAGACGTTCAGGTCGCCCTTGAGCTTCTCGACGATGTACTCACGCACGACATCCATGCCCACACCGCGCCCCGAGACCTCGGTGATGATGGCATTGGTGGAAAAGCCCCTCTCGAATACGAGGAAGAGCGTCTTGCGATCAGAGAGCGCGTCTGCCTCTATCTGCGTGATATACCCGCGCCGCACCGCAGCCGCGCGCACGACGTCCGGATCGATGCCTGCGCCATCGTCCGAGACCTCGATGATGATGTGGTCGCCTTCAGAGCGCGCAGAGACACGGATGATTCCACGAGCTGGTTTGCCGAGCGCCACGCGCTCCTCGGCAGTCTCGATGCCGTGGTCGACGGCGTTGCGCATGATGTGGATCAGTGGGTCGTTGATGGCCTCAAGGACCTTCTTGTCCAACTCCGTCTCGCCGCCCTCCAACACCAGGTCGACATCCTTGCCAAACGATCGCGCCAGCTCACGCATCGCGCGGGGAAACGTCGCAAACACGGTGCCCACCGGCAACATGCGCAATCCCATCCCGCGCTCCTGAAGCTCGCTCGTGATCGTGTGCCCGCGCGAGATGTCCTCGCCAAGGCCGTCGGTGAGCTGGCGGTGACGTGAGCGTTCGGCGAGAAGCATCCGCTCAAACGATGTCATAGCTTCGGTCCGGCGCTGGGAGTCCATTGCGCTGTCGCCGTGGGTCGTGTCTAGAATGCGGCGCAGTGCGACCCATGCCTGCCAGACAGCCTCAGAACCAACGCCTGCGCGCTGCAATGCATCGGTGTGCTGCTCATACTTGACCTGCGTGATGACTGCCTCGCTGATGAGGTTCAGCAGACTGTCAAGCTGTCCGGTGTTCACGCGGATCGTCTGCTTGACCTTTGCGCTGAGCTGCTCCTCCTCGCCCTCGCTGCCGTTGGCAGGCATGGCGTCATAGGGCGCAAGCTCACCCTCGGCCACATCTGTCTCGCCTGCCTTGGAGCCAGAGGACTCATCCGCAGCACGCTCAGAATCATGCGAATCTGACTCGGCAGACTCACAACCTCCGCAGGCGAGCGTGGCAAGCCTCTCGTTGAGAACGCCGAGGTCGACCTCGGGCTTATCATCGGTGCCGGCGATCTCGGTGAGATGCACCATCGTGTCGAGCGCATCGAAGAAGTGCTCACTCATGGCTGGAACGTATGCGAGCGCACCATCACGCACGGCTACCATGACGTCTTCGAGCCGGTGTGCGATGTCTGAGATCTCAACGAGGCCGACCATGCGTGAAGAACCCTTGAGTGTGTGGGCGTCACGCAGCATGCGGTCGATGAGCGAGGCGCTCTTGGGGTCACCCTCCAGGGCGATGACGTCCTCGTTCAGCCTCTGCAGTATATCTGCTGCTTCCTCTTGGAAGCGGCCGATGAACGCTGTGCGGTCGAACTCCGCCATGTCGAATCCCCTCAGTCGCGCCGACTCGCCTTATTCGACGACCGAGAACGCCGAGCCCACCTGGCTGGATTCGGTCGCGATGGCGGCTAGCTGCTCTGCGGTCGAAGCAACCTGACGACCACCAGCGGCTGTCTGCTGCGCCACGGCCGCCACCTCGCGCATCGCACGCACGACCTGGTCGGTCGCGCTCTTCTGCTGTTGTGTGGCAGCACTGATCTCTTTGGCAGCTATGGTCGTACGCTCGATCATCTCGAAGATGTGCTCGAGGCTTTCACCCGTCGTGTGCGCTAGGTCCACCCCGCCCTGCACCTGCGTGAGTTCCTGCTCGGTGGCGATGACAAGGTCGTTCGCCGCTCCCTGAATCTCGGTCATGATCGTCGAGATCTCGGCCGTTGAATCCACGACCGACTCAGCGAGTTTTCGAATCTCGGCGGCGACTACCGAGAACCCCTTCCCGGCCTCACCGGCACGGGCAGCTTCGATGGCGGCATTGAGCGCGAGGATCTTCGTCTGGTCAGCGATGTTGTTGATGATGGTCAGCACCTGACCAATCTGTTGGCTACGCTCGCCCAGCGTGAGGATGCGGCTTGCCGAAGACTGACTGTGCGCCTTGATCTCTTCCATGGCGTCAAGCGAGTTCATGAGAGCTTGCTGGCCGCTTTCCGCACTGCCGAGGGTGGCCTCGGCCATGCTCACTACCTGGTTGGCGTTATCGGCGATCTGTCGGTACGTGGCTGCGAGCTCCTCCATCGTGGCCGTAGTCTCGCTGATGGATGCCGCCTGCTCAGCAGCGCCGGACGCCTGCTGCTCTGTGGCGGAAAGTATCTCGCTCGCCGACATCGACAGGCGTCGCGAGGACTCGTGCGTCTGGTGGACAAGGTACACGATGAGATCGACCATCTGGTTGTATGACCTGGCGAGCTGGCCGAACTCATCCTCCGACTCGATGTGCACCTTATTGCCGATCTCACCCTTGCAGGCAGCACGCATGCTCTGGCTGAGCTGCTCAAGCGGCTTCATGAACCGGTTGCCGATGAGCACGAGCGCCGCCACCCACACGGCCGCGACGCCGACAAGACTCGCTGCCACTCCCAGCAATCGGTTGGCATGGTCCCACGAGAAGATGGGACCTAGCTCGTTGCCGAACGCCAGGTAGATGGTCAGCCATTGGATGGCATTCACGACGATCGCTAGCGCGACGATCGCCGCGGAGTACTTGTACAGGAACCTGTTCCCGAATCGCTTCGCAGGAGTGCTCATGGGATTCCTTTCGGGTGGTTACTGAGCGACTGTGCTGACCGGCCGCAGGATACGGTCGACGTTGAGCAGGCTGACAAGGCGGTCGCCAAGAAACACGGTGGCAACGAGAAGGTCGGGCTCGGCGTGGCCCGTGACAGGCAGGGGCGGCTCGACGCCGGTCGTGGGAACCTCGATGATCCCTCCGACTTCATCGACAACGAAGGCCGTCTGACACTCGGCGTTCTCCAACACGACGGCTACAGAGTCGCGTCCGAGGCTGCCAGCTGTGCTTCCGAGAAAGACCGCACCATCGGTCACCGAGACGATCTCTCCGCGGACGTTGAGCACTCCGCGAACAAACTCAGGGACGCAGGGTATCGGTGCGACAGCGAGGTTCTGGATGATCTCGCGCACATCCTCGGTGCGCACCGCGTACCAGAACTCACCGACGCGAAAGACCATGAGGGTGGTGCGCTCGGCTGTCGAACTGTCCTCGATGTTGCGTGCAAGCGTCTCAGCTCGGCGCTGCAAGATCTCCTCGGCCTCGATGACGGGGGTGATGACCTTCTGGTGCTCAGTCACCGCTCTCACCCATCTTCGCGAGATTCTTCCCCACGTCGGCGAGCAGCGCATCGACATCTAGGACCGAGACAAGGCGGCCTTCCTGGTGGTGCACGCCGAGGATCTTTGAGGCCAGCGGGTGCAGTGTGGGCGCTGGTTCCGCTAGGTCAACGGAAAGATCGAGGATTGCGTCGACCTCATCGACGACCAGCGCCACGGGGCCCTCAGGGCCCAACATCACAATCATCGGCGTATCGACGGTGTAGGCCGCTGGCGGGAGGCCGAGAAGCGTGCGGCCGTCGACCACCGGAACGATCTCGCCTCGGACGTCGATCATCCCGCAGATGCCATCCCCTGCATCAGGGACCTCGGCAAAGGCCACGATCTGCTGTATCTCGCGAACACGGTCGACGGGCAGGGCGTAGACCTGGGCATCCGCATGGAAGGTGACCACGGTAGAGATCTCGATGGCGGCAACAGACATCACGGAAAGCACCTACTCCGCGAACCGCAGAACGCGGTTGAGCTCACCGGCGCTGACAACGCCTTGCTCAACCTTGGACAAGCCAGCTGCCACCATCGGCCGCATTCCTGCACTCCGTGCTGCTCGCTCGATCTCGGAGACAGTGCCGCCCTTTGCCACGGCGGCGCGTACAGGCTCGGTGAAGGGCAGAACCTCAAAGATGGCCGTGGCTCCCGAAAGACCCGTCGATCCGCATGCATCACACCCGCGACCAGCGCGCGAGACCACGTGCGCGTCTGCTCCCGGGATGCGGGAGGCGAGCGAGCCGCCCTCTTCAGATGCACACTGCGAGCAGTTCGTGCGTACAAGACGCTGCCCCACCCCAAAGGTAAGGGCAGCGCCGAGGCTCACGGGCTCCACTCCGAGGTCGAGCATCCGCCGCACTCCCGCGACGATATCGCCGCCGAGGAACGTGGCGATGACGAGTTTCCCTAAACTGGCGGCTTCCGACGCACGATGCACGTCATCGACGGACTCAAGAGCATCTATGGCGATGACATCGGTATCCTGCCGCATGCCCGCGATGAACGCCGATGCGCTCCCTACGGGTGAGGCGGGATCCACAAGCACCTGCGCGACCGCAGGGATCTCGTACTCGACCGTGCGCTCGACCGAGTACACCGTGCGACCAGCAAGCGCGGCGTGAGCAAGGAGCGCGTAGTACGTCGCTGAGCGGCCAGAGGCCGTCGGCCCGCACACAAGCAAGATACCCCGTCCGCGCTCCACCATGGCTTTGAGCGTGCGGCTTTCCGCCTCAGACATGCCGAGCGCACGCAAGTCGCGCGGCACACCCTCATCGTCGTCGAGGGAGACAACAAGCCGCTGGCCAGAGACCGTGTCCACCGCCGAGATGGTGACAACAAGCTCCTTGTCGCAGACGTGTGCATGGATCCTGCCGAGAGCAGACGGCGCACCCTCCTCGGCAGTCAGACGCCCGAAGTCCTCGAAACCCTCGACGAGCGCGCTTTGCAGCGAAAGCGGAGCACTGGCGATGTTCTCCAACCGGCCGCCGATGCGGTATGCGAGGAAGAAATCGTCCTTGTAGGGCAACAGATGGATGCTTTTGGCACCCTTGCCAGCGGCGTGCTCGATGATCTCAGAGACCAGCACGCCCACCTTGGTGACATCGGCCACAGCAAGCACATCCAGATCGATGTCGCCCACACACGAGCCGAACACGCCCAGGGTGCGCTGTGGCGCGTCTGATGCTCCAGGCCCACCAGGTTCTCCTTCAAATCCCTCGCCGAACAAGATCGGAAGAG
>JAVEVF010000103.1:0-5710 GCA_034005175.1 Coriobacteriia bacterium
TGGCCGCACCGATAGAGAGATGCGTGTTGAGCTGCCAGAACTCATCTTCGACGGTGGGCATCGTACATACGATGACAACAGGTGCATTGCCGAGCTCAGAATACCACTGTACCGCCTCCGTGTGACGCTCGGGTCCGATGACATCTATGAACTCCTCAAGATGTATGGTGCCTTGCGCCATGATCTCTCCAACGCGCCGTCGAGTGTCGCCAGTCGTGACATAGAACCGCCAAGGTTGTTGGTTCATTGCCGAGGGCGAGAGCGCCGCCGCGCGCATGATTCTTTCCAACATCTCGCGAGGAACCTCATCAGCTCGAAACGACCTCACTGAATGGCGCATTTCAATCGCGTCAAAGACGTCCATCAACAACCGCTCCTCGCCTGCCGACTCCGCATGGTTCCCACCATTCTAGCCATTCAGGGCTCGCTCGGACGGCACTCAGGCAGAGTGCTGTTCACTCCGTTGCAGCTATGGGACGGAGCTTCACCAAGGTGACCTCGGTACCGCCGCCCTCACGCGGGCAGAAGCTGACCTGGTCGACCAGTGCACGCATGAACATCACGCCACGGCCGCCGACGGCATAAAGATCGTCACTGCAGACATGGTCACCGCTAAAGCCGCAGCCTGAGTCCACGACGCTCACCGTCACACGATCAGAATGCGCGCTCACTGTGACACGAATCGAGCCACTGCCGTGATTGGGAGAACCATGCCGGATAGCGTTGGCCAACGCCTCGCCTACCGCGACCTTGATGTCGAACAGCGCTGATTCGTTGAAGTCGAGAGTGCGCACCATGTCGTGTATCTGTTCCCGGACGGCTGCCAACTCGCACACGTCGGCGCGCATCTCAAAGGCATGCGTCCATTCGCTTATCGCCGTGTCATCCACGACATCAAGACATGCGATGGCGGCGTCGAGGTCGCCTTCGGCCGTGAGGCAGCTAGACACGCTCAGAAGACCCGAGAGCTCGAATATCCGCTCCACGTCTTCATTGGCGCCTACGAGAATCGCCTTGCCTCCTTGTCCCTGCAGCCTACGATCAAGCCAGACGAGCAACCCCAACGCCGCACTGTCTACGTAGGTCACCTTCGTAAGATCGAGTACCAGGTTCTCGCAGCCCGTCATGATGACGTTCTCCAGGGCTTCGCGCAGCTCGTCGATGACTCCCATGTCGATATCACCAGCGAGATGCACGACACATGCACGCTGCTCCTCTTTGCGCTCTATCTCTAGGTTCATACCACGCCTGCCGCTATTCCTCTTCTGCCATCTGCTCGTCCTGGGTGATCATCACCGCCAGGACGGCTGCGTCATCGCGGATGACGCCGTGTGCGAACCGGTCAAGAGAAGACATCAGTCCCTGAGTCACGGCGTCAACGTCCGCACCTCGGCGCAATGCCCGACGCACTCGGCCTTCACCAAAGAATGTATTCCCACGTCTGGCCTCGGTCACGCCGTCTGTGTACAAGAGCAGCACATCGCTGGGGCCCATCGGTGCGGTTTCAAGATCATAGTGAGCTGCTGCTGTCGCCCCCAGAAGCGGGCCAGTGGGTGCACATCTGGCGATGTCGTTGGTGTGTGCACGCCTGAGCAACGCCGGAGGGTGGCCCCCGTTAGCGTATGTCAGCGTTCCCGAGCCCACATCAACCAACCCGATCCATAGGGTCACGATGTCACTTGTGTCCCCGGTGTCTGAGACCATACGGTTGACCTCGGACATGATCTGCGCTGGATTCAAGCCCGCAGCCGCCAACCCTCTCACCATGTACTTGATTCGCGACGTCTTTGTGGCTGCAACGACTCCCTTGCCGCACACATCCCCGATTACCACGAAGGCTGACCCATCAGGCGCTCGGAACAGGTCATAGTAGTCTCCTCCGATGTCTGCTTCCTCACCTGCTGGCAGATATACGCTGCTCGATTCGATGTGCGCAAGGGCTGGCAGTTCACGTGGCAGAATCGAAGCCTGAAGCACCGTTGCCACGAGGTGTTCTCTCCCGTACATCTTCGCGGTGTCGATCGCGAGAGCCGCCTGTGATGCGAACGTGTGCAGAAGGCTGCTGTCCTCTCGCGAAAACGCATCGTGCTCGGTAGAGAATACTGTGAGCACACCGATGCTGCGGCCACGAGCGCGCAACGGGACCGACAGCAGGGAGTGCAGGCCCTGCTCAGCAGCGAGCGCCGCCACACCGTTCGAGTCCGATGAAATCTGTGGGACGCTAAGCGGATCACCCTTGGCGAACACCACCCCAGGGACGTCTTCACCGGGCTCAGTGGAGAAATGCAGCATCTCAGAGGAGATCATTCCGCGCGCCATCTCCGTCACAACGCGTCCAGAGACAGCATCGTGCGTCATCAGTGAGACTGCGTCTGCCGCGAAGATCTTCTGCACGACGTCGAGCACTCGATTCAGCACGACCTTGGTCTGCAGTGAGGAGCTCACCGCCTGGCTGATTCGGAAGATGGTCTCCAGGTTCACCGCTCTCGCACGCGCTTTCTCAAGATTCGACGCGCTCTCGAGCGCAAGCGCAAGCTGACTTGCAAGAGCTGCCGCGAGCCGGTGTTCTCTCTTGCTGAAGGCACTACCGTCCGGCCGGAAGAACGCGAGTACCCCACAGGGTTCGCTATCGATGATGACAGTCGCGAGCAACGCGTGTGTGGAGCCGGTGGCATCGAGCAGTGTGTGCGCATCCGGGTGGTGCGCTGTTCTATCAATGACGCAGATGGGCTCATGCTCGCTTGCGCACCCACGCCAGGCCGCTTGAAGCTCAGACTCGGCGGGCGCGTGCAGCGATGGTGGGAGGCCGAACCTCGGACGGTCGAAGACCGCAAGCAGCGATGATGAAGCGCCGAGCAACGCTGCTATCGTCGCTTCGATGCCCTCGATCGCCACGGCGAGCTCCTGGGGACGAGATAGTTGTTCGGCGACAGTGCGCAAGGCCTCGGCCTCAGCGCGCGAGCGCGTCTCGATCTCGAACAGGCGGGAGTTGTGGACACCCACTGCGGCTTGTGCTGAGAAGGTGCGCACCATCTCAGTCTCGGCCTCGCTGAATGTGCGGGTGCCGTCCTCGATGACGACCACTACACCGAGCTGGTCGGTACCGACCACCAACGGGGCGGTAAGCATCGTAACCTGCTCGCTGTACTCTCCAGGCACAAGGGCGGATATCTCACGCCCGTCGACCGTGCGCACGAGCAGGTCCTCAGAACGCATCGCATCTGCCAGCCACGATCCAGCTTCTGGTGGCACAGGATGGTCGTCTCGCACTCCCAGGTCGCGTCCGCGTGCAAGTGTCAGTGTTCCCGAATGCTCGTCGACCAGAAGAACGGCGACAGACGCATCTTGCACGATATGGCCCATCGCCGAGATGATGCCGTCAAGCACCTGATCGAGCTTGGAGGATGAGGCGAGCAGCTGCGACAGGTCATGAAGCGCATTAAGGCGCAACGCGATGGCGTTGAACGCGACTGCCAACCGACCCACCTCATCGGTACGGTCGGTAGGCAAAGGTCGGACGTACGCTCCCGTCACCGCCTCGCGCGCTCGCTCCTCAAGATGCGTGAGCGGTGCAACGAGACGCCGCGCGAACACCGCCACAATGACGAGCGTGATGATGCCTGCCGCGAAGAGCGCCAGAACCGCGGGGGTCAAAGCCCCGATGGTAGCGCGAACGATCACGTTCCGTGGCTCCATGATGAGCGCGCGCCAGGGAAGTCCCCGATAGCCATCAAGATCCTCGAAACGACCCCACACAACCGTCTCGTCCTCAGTGATTCCTGAGACGGTCCCGGAATGTGAGTCGTCCGCGGAGGATTCAAAGATAACGCTGTCATCAACCAACTGAGATGCCCCTACGCTCATCACAATGACAGGGCCATCACGCTCGGCAAGCAGGACCCAACGACCAATAGACGAGTCCGCGAACAAGTCCACCGCTCGGTGGAGGAAGCTAGAGCGAACGAGCACCATTACCACCAGGTCTGGATCGGCTTCGGCAGCCTGAGCAACCCAAAGGCGCGCGTCGACCTGGCCCTCCACACGCTCGTAGTAGAACGTCGGCGCGTCTGTGGCAGCCGCTGAGACAAGCGGGTTGTCAGCCATGCTACGAGGAGTGCGAAACGCAGGGTAACCACTCACCACGCTTCCATCACGACGGACAAGCAGGAGCTGGTCAGCATGCTCGATACCGGTTTCGTATTGTGCGGCGAGCGCACCGCGGTCAATCTCGCCTGTGGAGGGATTGATGCCGACGACCAGTGAGCGCTTCACAAGCCGGCCTGCGGCATCAAGACGTAGTGTGATGTCGCCGATGAGCGCCTGCAGGTACGCCTGATGTCGCGCGCTTACCTGCCGCTGAGCGAGGTCGTACACTCCCACGAGCGCAGACAAGCTCACGATGGTCACCGCAAGCATCGTGAGCACGAACGTCAGCAACACGACGCTGGCGGCTAGGCTCGTCGGACGGTTCCGGCGCTTCCTCATCAGGTCTTCACCAATCGCACACTGGGATCATCGCCAGCACCCATCGTAAAGCACGGGCGCCGCACCGACCAATGCTCAGAGTGCGATTCCTGGATACCCGCGCGTGAGCGCAGCAGTGATGCTGGAGAGCTGGCCGGTCACAATCAACACGCCTACAAGGATCAGGAGCGTTCCTGCCACTCTATTGATGAGAAGGGCGTGCTTGTTCAGCCGAGACAAGAGGGGGCCCATCGTGCCGAAGAGGAGTGCGGTGAGCACGAAAGGCACGCCAAGCCCGAGGGAGTACACAAACAAGAGCGCCGCACCATGCGCGGCACTGCCCGTCGTTCCCGCCAAGGCAAGGATAGCGCCGAGCACCGGCCCGACGCACGGCGTCCATCCGAAGGCGAATGCCGCGCCCATGACAAACGCCGCACCGCGCCCGAACGATCGGGACCGACCCATGTCGAACCGCGCATCACCATAGAGCCACGGGAGCTTGACGATACCCAGCAGCAACACTCCGAATGCGATGACGAGCACACCAGCAACAATCTCGAGAACCGTTCGGTACTGGACGAGGAGGGAGCCTAGCACTGACGCCGAGGCGCCTAAGGCGGTGAAGACCACCGCAAACCCCGCCACGAACAGCAGCGCAGGAACCATCACCGTGCGGGAGGCCTTCATTGATGCTAGATCTCCGACCGCCACTCCGGTCATGAACGACAGATAGCCTGGAATCAGAGGCAGAACGCACGGCGAGAGAAAGGATACAATGCCTGCGGCAAAGGCCGCCGCGAAACCGATAGACTGCATATCCACTGCTGAGCCCCCACTGTTGCCTGATGTGTTCGCTGGACACTATACCCCATGGGGTATAGTGTCGCAAACCGCTTGCGCGGCGTCAGGCTACAGACGCGTCATAACCTACAGAACGAACGGCGGCGATCACGTCGTCTGTGGATAGCACAGCAGGATCGTAAGTCACGTTGGTGACACCAGAAGCAAAGTCCGTCTTCACTTCTGAGACGCCCGTAAGATCTGCGAGCGTCATGTCGATGAGCATCGCACATGAACCGCAGTGCATCCCCGTCGTGTTAAGCTGAACGGTCTTGATCTCGGCCATGGACACGCTCCCTCGTCACCAAACACGTGATTGGACGCTGCTCTTGGTGCAACCGACATGCCAATGGCAAGACCTCACAGGCCGAAACGTTGCATCCTTTCTTCAAACGTCTTCGCCGTC
>JAVEVF010000012.1:0-27508 GCA_034005175.1 Coriobacteriia bacterium
CGACGTATCCCGAGATCAACGCGGCGCTTGAGTCTGGTCGCGTGGATGCCTTCTCGGTGGATAAGTCCATCCTCTCCGGTTACGTGACGGACGACTCGGTCATCTTGCCGGACGGCTTCTCGCCGCAGGACTACGGTATCGCGAGCAAGAAGGGCACCGACGGCCTCACCGAGTTCATCAACGACATGCTTGATGACATGAAGGCCAACGGTGAGATGGATGCACTCCTCAAGAAGTGGAACCTCGCCTGATCGCTTGCGATCAGGCGAGGCACCCGGGGCATGCCTGACCTGCTCTCGCACATAGCCTTCCTCCAGGAAGGGCCATTCTCGATTCCGAGGTGGCAGGCGGTGTTCCAGAACATCGACCTGCTGTGGGCGGGCTTGCTCACGACGTTGCTTGTCGCGTCCCTAGGGTTAGTCGTCGCACTAGCCCTAGGGACGGTGCTTGGCGTCATGTCGGCGTCGCACTGGCGCGTCCCGCGCGCGTTCACGCGTGCCTACGTCGAGTTCTTCCAGAACACGCCGCTGCTCATCCAGGTCTTCATGCTCTACAATGCGCTCCCCATCCTGTTCCCCGGGCTGTTCATACCGGTGCTTGTCATCGGCATTCTGGGCGTCGGTGTGTATCACGGCGCGTATATCTCGGAGGTTGTTCGGGCAGGGATCCAGTCGATTGGCCGAGGGCAGCTCGAGGCCGCTCTTTCGCAAGGCTTCACGTACGTGGGTGCGATGCGCTGGGTGATCATCCCGCAGGCGATGCGCGTGGTCCTGCCGCCGCTCACCAACCAAGCTGTGAACCTCATCAAGAACACCTCAGTGATCGCCATCATTGCCGGCGGTGACCTGATGTACGCCGGTGATTCGTTCGCGGGTCGCTACGGGCATTACGGTCCGACATACGTCCTCGTGGGCCTCGGCTACTTCGTGCTGTGCTTCCCGCTTGCGATGTTGACTCGTCGGCTTGAAGAACGCGCGAGGGTACTGTGATGAGTGCGCTCTCAGCCACTCCGGTGATGGAGATGTTGCGAGACCCGGTGTTCTACATCGGCCTGGGCAACGGGCTGCTGCTGACGCTTCAGATCGCCACGCTTTCCATAGTCTTCAGCTCCATCTTCGGCACAGTGTTGGGCGCGATGCGCTACACCGGCAAGCCGGTCATCAGTCACATCGCCGCGATCTACATCGAAGTCGTACGCAACCTCCCCACGCTGCTACTCATTCTGGCGAGCTACTTCGTGCTTGGTATGGCTCCCGTATGGGCGGCCACCGTGGGGCTCACCATCTATACCTCGGCCATCATCGCCGAGGTCATCCGTGGCGGATTGAACGCGGTGTCCACCGGTCAATGGGAGGCCGCGCGTTCGCAGGGCTTCTCGTTCCTGAAGACGATGGGCTACATCGTGTTGCCGCAAGCGGTGGTGAAGATGATTCCGCCCATCGTCTCGCAGTTCGTAACGGTCATCAAAGACTCCTCGTTCGCGATGGCCATCGCTGCATACGAGCTTATGTACAAGGGCACTATCCTCGCAGCCAAGTACTGGCGCCCATCTCAGATCATCACGATCTACGTGGTCATCTCCCTCATCTACTTCGTCGTCAACTTCTCCATCTCGATGCTCGCTCGGCGCCTCCAGAAGAAGCTTTCTGCAGGCCGTGGCGCCATCGGCGACTGAGCTTGAGCGAAGTCAATGCACTGCCGCGCTCGGGAGGGCATCGTGGTGGTCTAGGCTGTACGGGCGGCCTGTGATCCAGGCACAGCGGGAGGGCCAGCATGATTGATGCAGCGAGTGTCACCGTTCGCACCATCGCGTTTCTCGACACCTTCCAAAAGGAGCGCGGCAGAGCGAACACGCTTCATGTCGATGTGCCGCAGGAAGGGACCACAGCGCACGCGCTCGCTGACTCGCTTGAGCTGCCGGTCGACCTCATCGAGGGCGTCTTTCTCAACCGGATGGTGGCGGGGCTTGACGCGCGCGTGTATCCCGGCGATAGGGTGGCGTTCGTGCCCTACGGAACACCCGCATCGCACCCAGCGTTCTACGGGCCGTTCGTCACGAGAAGGTAGACGCTACTCTTCGGTGTCAGCTGGCTTGTGGCACTCGGTGCAGACTTCGACTTCGAAGTATCGGTGATTGTCCGGCAACGAGCCGCGCTCGGCACCTATCTGGTGGCAGAAGAGACAGTCTTCGAAGAACCCTCCGAGTGGATGCGGGATGCGCATCGCGTATGCCCGAGACAATCCCGCTGGTGGAGGTTGTCGGGTTGCGCGATCTGGCGCCACGGGATGGCACAGCAGGCACTCGCGTGTCTCGTACGCGAGGTGGCCGAGAGGGATGCCATGATCGCGTGTGGGGTCGCCATGGCACAGCAGGCAGCGCGAGTCGCCCATTGCGATGGAGTGCGGGACAAGGACACGCGGGCTTCTGCGGTGGCAAGAATCGCATGTCGGGGTCGCATAGCTGCGATGTGTGACGGGGACCGTGCCGAGCCCCACCGTGTGGCACTCCACACACTCCAAGGTGCGTTCGATATCGGCGTGTGGGTTCTCCTGCCGGTGTGTTGCAGCAGCCATCGGCCGGCTGCGTGCTGTGGCAGCTACTGTGAACAGCGCCACGGCCGCGATGAACAGAGCGACAAGAAGGATGACCACGCGCGACACTATGCGGTGATGCACGTTGCCTCCCTACACCATGTCGAAGCGCTCGGTATGGACACGCTCTCCCGATACGCCGATCGCCGGCAGCACCTTTTCCATCGCATCCATGAGAGGGCCTGGCCCACATATGAAGTACTGGAAGCGGCGAAACAGCCGAGGAGGAAGGTAGCGCGTGAGGATGTCAGCGGTGACGAAGCCGCGCTCGCCATCCCAATCGTCCTCGGCGCGCAACAAGACGTTCACGAGCGTGAGGTTGTCCATGCGCTCAGCCATCGCATCGATCTCCTCGCGAAATGTCAGGTCATCGTAGTCGTTTGCCGCATGGAACATGTACACCGGTCGCACGTCACCACGGGTCTCGATCGCCTGCAGCATCGCATACAGCGGCGTGATGCCCACGCCGCCTCCGATGAGGACGTAACCGGCGCCTTCTTCGCGGTCGATAGTGAAGACCCCATGTGGTCCATCAACCCATGCTCGTGTCCCTGGCTGAACTGCAGGCACGATCTCTTGAGACCAGTCGCCGAGCCTCTTGATCGTGAACGCGATGGTCCCGTCATGGCTTGGGATATCGCCGTTTGACGAGAAAGAGATAGGGTGCTGCGTGAAGGCGAAGGGCGTGCGGCCGAAGCCGATCCACGCGAACTGCCCTGGTTCGAAAGTGAAGCCTGCATGGCCTGTCGGGCGCAAGACGAGCGTGGTGGAATGTCCGTGTTCCTCGCGGTTCTCTACCACCTCCCAGGGATGTTGCCACTGGAGAAGCGGGCGTATGAGCCGGTAGCGGACGAACATCCAAATGAAGATGGCAAGGTAGGCGATCCAGATGACACGTACGACGGGGTGTGCTGCCAACCTGCCCAGCCCCAGCACGTGGGCGCCCGCAAAGCCGATGAGCACGATGGAAAGCAGACCGTGCGAGACCTGCCAGACTTCATAAGGGATGCGCAGGTGTCGCCGGTACACCGACAGTCCTACAACCAGCAACGCCGCGATGAAGGCTGCGATACCAACCGTCAGTGGCCAAGGCGCAGCGACAGAGGGGGTGAGAACACGTATGGGGTACGCCCCGTCGATGACCAAGAAGAGCGGGTGGGCGATCGCGAACAGGAGGGAAGTGATGCCGATCTCACGGTGGAACTGCAGCAGCGAATCGAGACCGAACGCACCGGCAACCCCTCCGAAGCGAGATACCAGTGCAAGCTCGGTCGCCATGAGCGCAAGCGCGATATACCCGCATGCAATGGCGATGTAGACGAACGAGCTTGTCGCCTGAGCGGGGTCGAAAAGCACTGCGCCTGCAAGCAGCGGCGACAGTATGAGCGCCAGATACAGGCCAAACCAGAAGACGCCGCGTATCATCAGGCGCACGCTGTCCGACCCCCTCGTACTTGGTGACGAGCGTCCATATCGCCTTCGGTTCTCCCTCGGTATCAGTCTACCCGACCCAGGCGCAAGCGCATAATTTCACATGCGCGGAGCGTTGACTGCCGGAGGGGTCTACGGGGTTGGAGCCCGACCGCACCACCGTTCGATCCACCAACGTGCCGAGCGCCCCATCTCCGCCGAGAACGCAGCGGTGAATTTGCGCCTGTAGACAAACTCCGGGTAGCTCTTCGCCCCGGGAGGCAAGCCATTGGGGGCGTGCATACGCTCTAACTCGAAGGCGGCTGTCGCACGCTCCTCGGCGGTGAGTCTCTGATAGCGATCGCGCATCACCACATGGTGTGTGTATCGCGGTGTTGGCGCGTGTTGAGTGCGCGGTCGGCCGAAGCACACCATGGTGATGGGCAGGGTGTGCGGTGGCAGATCAAGCAGGCGCTGGTGGGTCTCGGCGTTTTCGATGATGTCGCCGATGTAGCATGAACCGATACCAAGGGATTCGGCGGCTATGACCGCGTTTTGTGCAGCGATCAAAGCATCCGAGCATGCCAATAGCAGGTCTCCCGGACCCGGTCTGCGGTGAGAGACGTCTGGGAGATCGGATACTCGGCCGTGCTCGAACAGGTCGGTCCACTTCTGGTAGTCAGCGACGAACACGAGCACCCATGGCGCCTTGGCGATGAACGGCTGGTTGTCGCAGCTCACAGCCATCTGTTCCTTGAGTTCCTGGTCCTCGATCTCGATGATTGAGTACAGCATGAGATTGCCTGCGGTGGGTGCGCGCATCGCTGCGTTCAGCACCGCCGAGCGCTCCTCGGCAGTGATGGGCTCGTCAGCGTAGGTGCGCGTCGAACGTCGCGCGCTCAAGAGATCGAGGGTGGGGTTGGCGCTTCTCGGCCCCGATGGCCCTTCTGCCCCGGTCACTGGTCTGCGGATGGCAGTCTCGGCACCTGCTTCACCGCCGTTGGCAGCGGCGTCGGCGGGCACGGTGTCGTCAGGCATGTCCTTGGGCCTCCAGACGCGGTTGGCAGGTGACTCGGGCAAGTTCATGGCGAACACTCTCGCAGAACCACTGGCATTCTAGCGCGAGAGGCATCGATGTGTGGTGGCCGCCAGGGTCACAAGCCGTATCTGTCGAGCCGAGCCACCACGGTCGCCCGGCGACACTGGCCGAGAGGCAACTTGGCGGGTACGCTGCAATCAATCGGACGATACGGTCGCGTGAGCCAGAGAGCGAGGAGGGGATGTCGTTGGGCGGAGTGCCAGCGGACGGCTTCCGATTTGGTTTGGAAGACGAATTCTCTGTCGTTGACTCGAACGGCCGCTTTCTGGACTTCTCTAACACGACCTTCGATGAGCTCGATCGCGTCATCGAGAAGCTCCCTGTCTTTGATGACGACTACCGCCACCTGCGGGTGGGAGACCTCGGCATCAAGCTCAAGCGATGGTACATCGAAGGGTTCGAGCGCTTCACGGATGAGGGGGAGTACATCCGCACCGACCCAAAGGGTTTTGAGATCCGCACGCCCATCTGTCCCTCACTTGATGAGGCGTTGGCGACTCTGGAGCACGACATGGAGCGTTGGAGGCAGGCGGCGGAAGAGTTCGGCTACCAACCCATCCGTACCGCATTGAACCCGCTGCAGCGAGAGTACATACCTACTCCACCGCTCAATGAGTGGGAGATCGCCCATCGGCAGACTCCCGAGGAACAGACCGCCCACATCCACATGCTCACATACGGGCCCGACATCAGCTTCTCGCATCCGGACCTCACCATCGCCGAAGCCATCGACATCGGCAAGAAGCTCACCTACTACAGCCCGCTTATCGTGCCGTTCAGCTTCACCTCACCGTTCTTCGAGGGCAGACCGTGGGGCGGTTACTCGCGGCGTACCTTCCACCGCACGGGGCCACGGCCCTCGGTTCTCGTGCACGTGGGCAGCGAGGGCGAGCGCGTCGCCAGCTTCCCGACGCTTACTGATCTCGCGCGGCTCCCTGCCGAGGTGGGGCGGATAGAGTTCAAGGCGTTTGACTGCCCGCCGCACACTGGCCTGTACATGGCGTTGGGGATGCTGCTGCTTGGCATCGCACTGGACGAGTCGTTGCCGGGGAGAGCAACCGTGCCCGATGCAGAGTCGCACCGCCACTCGGCGATGCGCGCCTTCGATGACGACGAGATCCGGTCTGCAGCCTCGAACGTGCTGGAAGCAGCCCGAGCAGCGCTGCCTGGCGAGTGGCGCTGGCATCTCGAACCGCTCGTGGCGATGCTCGATGCGAGCCGCACCCCAGCCCACGCCATGCTTGACATCTACCACGACACCGGGGATGTGCTCGCCGCCATTGGGGGGTGAGATCGTGCTGCACATGCATTCGAGCTTCGCGAGTCACAAAGGCGGCACCGGCTCATTCGTGGTCGATGATCACCACGGACCATGTCATTCGCACCCTTCCAAAGGGTATATTTCTATATTGGTGTTGCTGGCTGGTTGTGACACCGCCTGCTTGTGGTCGCACGCGTTTCGGTGTGGTGCCGAGAGGAGACGGGTATGTCAGATCAGACGGCGCGTACAGCAGTGATGCCGAGCGTCGCGGAGCCCCGCGTGCCGGTGGGCACGAAGGTAGCCTTGCTGGTCTCGAAAGGGCCGGCAGAAAGACCGGTAGCTGCAAGCGATATCCCTGATGTCGTGGGCAAGAAGCAGGCTATCGCGCTCGAGGCGCTTCAAGCCGCAGGATTCCAGGTCGAGGTGGTGCGAAGTGCCAATGCGCACTTCAAAGAGGGGCTGATCTCGCACCAGCTGCCGGTAGGTGGCAGCACCGCAAGCGCCGGCTCCAGGGTCTGCATCATCTCCTCCACAGGTCGAGCTCCCGAGGAGTCGGCCATGGCTGCGCTTCCTGAGGTCGTCGGCAAAGGCCGAGTGGAAGCTGCCGAGATCGTGGAATCTGCCGGCCTCATTGCGACCGTCATCGAGGATTTCAGCAAGACCGCGCCAGAGGGCGTTGTCTTCGGCCAAGAACCGAATCCACGCACCGCTGACCGCACGCCCGCCAAGAAGGCTCCGTTGTGGCTTTGGGCGATTCTTCTCGTGGCGATCGTGGCTGTCGGCACGTACCTCCTCTTCTTCACCGGAGAGCGTGTTGCGGTGCCTGATGTGACGGGCATGTTGCAGGCCGAGGCCGAGGCGGCAATCACAGAGGCTGGTCTCAAGGTGGGAGATATCACCGAGGAGGCTGCCGAGGAGGCCGAGGTCGGCACAGTGCTCTCACAGAACCCGGCGGCAGGCAAGGAGGTCGCCAAGGGCAGCCGCGTAGATCTCATCGTGGCGGGTGGGGCGCAGTACGTCGCAGTACCTGACCTCGTGCACATGTCGCTCGAGCTGGCCGAGCAGGAGCTCGAGGACGCGGGTCTTGTCGTCGGGCGCGTCACCGAGGAGACAGCAGACGATGAGGAGCCGGATACCGTGCTCTCTCAGAGTCCGAAGGCGGGCGAAGAGGTTGCTCTTGGCAGCCGAATCGATCTTGTAGTAGCACGTGGCCGAGAGGGCGCTGAGGTGCCTGACGTGGTGGGATCGCCCATCGCTGAGGCGACGGAGAAGATCGAGGACGCGGAGCTGATGGTCAGGATCGAGGAAGTCTTCAGCGCGGATGTGGAAGCAGGACTCGTCATCGCGCAGTCGCCGCAGGCAGGCAAGCGGGTCGAGAGCGGGACCGAGGTCGCTCTTTCCGTCTCAAGGGGGCCCGAGCCTGCAGCAAACATCCAGGTGCCGGATGTCGTCGGTCGCACTCAGGTGGACGCCAGGACGAGACTCGAACAGGCGGGGCTCACCGTCCGCATCGTACAGTCGCATCACGAGAACGTGCCCGCTGGCAAAGTGATCGCGCAGTCGCCCGGTGGAGGCTCGGGTGTAGCTCGCGGGACGGCAGTCGCCATCGTGGTCTCGCGTGGAGCGCCCCCTGCAGGCACCGAGTACATCAAGGTTGTTGATGTCGTCAACATGACATACGACAAAGCGGAGGCGGCACTCATGACCGCGGGATTTGCCGTGAACAAGATCGAGACTGCGAGCGCATCGACGCCTAAGGGCAAGGTCTTCGGCCAGGTTCCCCTTGCGGGCCAGAAGGCGCCCAAAGGAAGCGTTGTGCTCATCGTCGTCTCGACGGGAGAACCAGCCGAGTGAGGAACGAGTGTCCAACAGTCATGTAAGCAGTGTTGTAGGAGGTGAGGTCGCATGAGGCAGCCCACGAGGTGGATATTGGTGATGGTAGCGATGGGTGTGGTGGTGGCTTCGGTGGGGTGCAGCTCCGACGGTGCAAGCGGTAGTCAGGATCCCGCTGCACTTGAGGGTGTGGAGTGGCATCTTTCAGGATCAAGCGAAGCCGCGGTGATGGCTGAGGGTTCCGATATCGTGGTGGTGTTCGACGCCGGCAAGATGAGCGGCTTCTCCGGTGTCAACCGATTTAACGGCCGATACTCGGCCAACGACGACGGCTCGTTTGAGGGTGGACCTTTTGCGAGCACGATGATGGCGGGTCCCGAGCCGCTCATGAAGGCAGAGACCGAGTTTCTCGGCCTGCTTGAGAAGATCACCGCATTCGCGGTTGACGGTGAGGGGATGACCCTGACCACAGAAGATGGCAAGAGCCTCGAGTTCACAGCCGCGCCCGCAGTCGAGCTCGCTGGCACATCATGGACGGTCACAGGGTACAACACCGGCGCTGAAGCAGTGATCAGTGTCGCCGAGGGATCGGAGCTCACCTTGGAGTTCGGCGACGACGGTACCGTCTCGGGTAGCGGTGGAGTGAACACCTTCAGCGGCCCTTACGAATACGATGCCGAGGGGACGATCTCCATCGGCCCGCTGACCCAGACTCTGATGGCTGGGGATGAGGCGTTGATGGAGCAAGAAACACGCTATTTCGCGGCACTTGAGGCGAGCAAGTCGTGGGACGTGTTCAACGGCGCCCTCTCCTTGCGGGATGCTGAAGATGCAATGCAGGTAAACGCGGTGACGCGCTAGAGCCGTACCATTCCAACTAGGAAGGACTCTGATGGGCGACTGGAGCATCTGGGAATTCATATGGGCACTGGTGGTCTTCTACTTCTGGTTCATGTTCATCTGGATCTTCATCAGCATCGTTGGCGACATCTTTCGTCGCGAGGATGTCAGCGGATGGGGAAAGGCCGCCTGGCTGTTCGTGCTGGTGGTTCTGCCCTTCCTCGGCTCACTGGTGTACCTCATCGCTCGACCGAAGATGACCGAGCAAGACAAGCGCATACTGGCCGAGACAGAAGAGAAGCAGCGTCGACTTGCGGGATTCTCTCCTGCCGAGGAGATCACCAAGGCGCAACAGCTGCGTGAGAGCGGTGCGATCACCGATGCCGAGTTCGAGGAGATGAAGCGGCGCGCACTGAGCTGATCGCAAACCATGTTCGTCGCACGTCGGGCGGCCGGGTCGGGCACGGTCCTCTCAAGGGGATCGCCCGCCGGCCGCCCGCCTCATCCCCGCTCAGCGTCGCGGTTCAGAACGGCCAGATGAGCGGTACCCAGAAGACGGATATCACGAACGATATGGCGACAAGCGGCAGGCCAAGCTTCCAGTAGTCGCCGAAACGATATCCTGCCGGGCCCATCACCATCATGTTCACAGGTGTGGCCACCGGGGTCAGATATGCGGCAGCTGCAGCGACCGTGAGCGACATCATGACCGGCCGGACCGAGAGCCCCAGGTCCCCTGCAGCGGCTATGGCGATAGGGATGACGATGAGTGCGGTAGCCATGTTGCTGATGAGCTGTCCAAGCAGGACCGTGAGCACGAACAGCCCCGCAAGCAAGGCATAGGGTCCCGCGGGTCCCGCGAGGGCGACCAAGCGGTCCGCGACGAGCCCAGCAGCACCGGTCTTGGTCATCGCCGTTGACATCGGCATCATTCCTGCGACGAGCACCACGGTTGTCCACGAGATTCCCCGGTATGCGCCTTCCGGCGTCAGCACACGGGTGAGCACCATCGCTCCTGCAGCCACGAGAGACGCGACCGCTGGCGGCACCCAGCCTGTGGCGAGCGCAAGCACCATCCCTCCAAGGATGATGAGCGCGCGCTTCGCGCCCGCGCCAAGCGGAACGGCCTGACGGCGCACGGCTTCCGGAGAGTCCACCACGAGCACCTCAGGGCCCGCGAGATTCTCATCAAGGGCGTCCCATGTCCCCTGCAACAACAGCGTATCTCCGGCCGCGAGCGTGGTGATGCCTGGAGCCGTGTCTTCGTCCTGGCGCCTCACCGCAAGCACTACGAGATCACCGCTCTCCGTCACCTGGCCAGGGAACGCCGGCTCACCGATGAGAGGGGAACGCGGCGGTATGATCACCTCGGCAAGCCCTGCGACACGAGTGAAGAGCGTTCTTGCGGTGTCAGTCTCCTCCTCCAAACGCGGTGCCAGGTCCATTGCGGTGGCAAATGCGGCGATCTCCTCGGCATCACCGCGGATGATGAGCAGATCATCGGCGACCAGCAGGCGCTCCGCAGGTGGAAGCCCGCTCTCTGTCTGCACCGCCACGAGCTCGGTGCCGGGCCACTGGGCGAGGTCCAACTCGATGCGTGGTGTTCCCACCAGCGGAGAGCTCTCCCGAATGCGCAGGTGGTGAGTGCCTTCGGCAAGACCGTACTGCTCAACCAGAGTGCGCGCGTGCTTGCTGAGGTTCGGGGGGATGGCTTTCGAGCGGCGCCTTGGGATCAGGCGATCGCCAAAGAAGACCACGACCGCGATGGCACCCAAGAACAACGGAAGACCAGCGAGCGCGTACTCGAAGTAGCCGAAACCAGCCTCACCAGCGCTGATGGCTGCTTCGGAGACGAGAGGGTGCACCGGCGTGCCGGTGAGCGCGAGCAGGGAGCCGGCATGTGCAGCGAACACGAGCGGCATGAGCAGCTCAGAGGGCTGGAGCTTGAGGCGCACCGCGGTGACGACCACGACTGGCAGAAGCGCCGCCACCGCACCGTTCACGCTGATCACCATGGTGAGCAGCGCCACCATGATCATCATGAGAACAAGCAGCCGTCTCTTGCTCTCTCCAGCATGGCTCACAAGCTGCTGGCCCGCCCAGGCGGTCACACCAGTGGCATCAAGGCCCTCGGAGACCACAAACAGCCCGGCGATGAACAGCACGGTGGGGTCGCCGAATCCCGAGAGCGCCTCGTTCAAGTCGAGAACACCCGTGGCCCACAGGGCAAGCGCAGCACCGATCGCCACGAGGCCCACCGGTATGCGGTTGGAGATGAACAGCGCCACGATGACGCCGAGGATGGCAAAGGTGACCGCGGCATCACTCATTGGTCACGACGTTCAGCGTTTTCAGCCCACACCGCAAGCAGGTGCACGATGGTCTCGGTAGCCGCGCCCATGTCATCGACGCATATCCACTCGTGAAGCGAGTGGATATCATGCTGCCCCGTGAAGAGGTTCGGTGTGGGCAGCCCCTTCTGCGACAACCGCGACCCGTCGGTGCCACCGCGTACGAATCCCCCGATGACCTCGAGGCCTGTGCGGCGAATCGCCTCTGCGGCCGCCTCGACGACGTGCGGGTGGTCGACGAGATACTCTTTCATGTTGCGATATGGCTCTACCACCTCTATCTCCACTGAAGAACCGGGATAGGCGGCAACTGCGTCTGCAGCAAGATCACGTATCAGACGTTCATGGTCGGCGAGTCTCTCGGCATCGAAATCGCGGAGGTTCATCGCGACGGTGACGCGGTCTTCCTGGCCCGCGATCGTCATGGGGTTGACGAATCCTTCGCGGCCGTCTGTCGTCTCAGGTGAGAGTGAGTCGGCGGGCAGGCTCTCAACGAATCGGCACGCCACCTTCACAGCGTTGACCAGCCTGTTCTTGGCAAATCCTGGATGGACAGCTATTCCCGTGAAGATCACCTTCGCCTCAAGGGCGCTGAAGGTCTCGTCTTCAATCGAACCCAGTGCCGAGCCGTCGATCGTGTAGGCTGCGTCGGCGGCGAGACGATCGAGATCGAGCAGGTCAACGCCCTTTCCGACCTCTTCGTCTCGCGTGAAGCAGATCCTCACCGGTCCGTGCCTGATCTCTGGGTGTGCGACCAGGTACTCGACGGCTGCCATGATCTCGGCCACACCGGCCTTGTTGTCGGCGCCGAGCAAGGTCGTGCCATCGCTGGTGATGATCTCGTGGCCGATGTGGTTGTCGAGCTCGGGGCTGATTGCCGGGTCGAGCATCACCCGCGAATCTCCCGGCAGCGACATGACGCCGCCTTCATACTTGACCACCTGTGGCTTCACGTTGGCGCCGGATGCATCAGGGGCTGTGTCCACATGCGCGATGAGCGCGATGGTCGGGACGTGGTGTGCGACTGTCGTCGGCAGCGTCGCGAAGACGTAGCCGTGCTCGTCAAGCACGGCATCGGAGAGACCCAATGCCGCCAGCTCCTCGACCAGCAATCTTGAGAGGTCGAGTTGCTTTGCGGTTGTGGGCACCGAATCCGACTCAGGATCGGCTTGGGTGTCGATGACTACGTAGCGCAAGAATCCGGCGACGGCCAGCGGTGCGAGTTCTGACGCCAGCGTGGTGCCAGATCCGTCGGTTGGGCTCACGTTCTCACCTCAATCTCGTCGACAGCAGGCGAAACAAACCAAAGTGCGCGTTCGAGTGGCAGACGCGCCAAAGCCCGAACGGCCCGTCGAGCGCCGCAGGCGAGCTCATCCGGCCGCTTCTCTGCACGGGGGTGCCTACAAGACCGCACCTGCGATCTGTACGACCATGATGATGGCAGCAAGTACTCCGAGCAGCGGAACCATGAACTTGATGTACTTCCCAAAACCGACCTTGCCTAGGGCAAGCCCTGCCATGAGCAGCGCATTGGTGGGGACAAACAAGAGCAGCCAGCCACCCATCGCGTTGTAGATGGTGACGATGAGTGAGCGATCGATACCTGCGAAGTCACCGAGCGGCGCGAGCACCGGCATCACAAGCGCCATGCCCGCCGAGCCTGATCCCACAAGGAAGCCCAACGGCAGTGACACCAGGGACATCAGGACGATGAAGATGATGTTGGAAGTGCCGTGCACCAGGCCTTCCATCGAGTTCAGCACCGTGTCGAGCGTCTTGGTGTTGGTCATGATCACCGAGACGGACCGCGCCACGAACACGAGGATCGCTGGTCCGGAGAAGTCGACTGCTCCGCGGATCATGTTGCTCGCGATGCCCGACTCCCCGAGTTTGCCGACCACCCCTACTACGATGGCCATGACCAGGAACATCGCGGAGAGCTCGGGCAACCACCAGCCCAGCTCCCATCCAAAGGGGTTGGTGATCTGCTGGAGCGTGATGGGGTCGTAGGTGGTGGGGTTGAGAATCGCGGTCCACGGCACGATCGAGAAGATCAGCAAGGCAAACGTCAGCGCCACCAGGCCGATGATGATTCTATGTCTGGCTGTGAGCGGCTCCAGCTTGCCCTCGCGGGCCTCTTCGGCGTACTCGGAGTCGGCAGAGTCCAGGCCGACGAGAGAAGTGGAGGGGTCGCGCTTCACTCGTTTTGCGTAGCGCACGGTGTAGATGATCATCGCTCCCATGGAAAGCGCGAACAGGACAAGGCGCAGGCTGATACCATCGCCGATGGAGACCCCGGCGGCATCGGACCCCACACCGATGCGGAAGGGGTTCACCGTGGAACCGATAACGCCCACAAAGGGCGCCACGGTGATTATCGCCACTGCGACCATCCTGTCGTAACCCAAAGCCAGCACGACCGGCACGAGCAGCGCATAGAAGCCGAGGCTCTCATCGCTCCAGGACATCACCGACCCCAGTATCCCGAAGAGCACCGAGAGAACGACGATGAGCAGCGTTCCTTGGTTCTTGAACCTGTGCGCGAGATGCGCGATGCCGAGGTCGAGGGCGCCTGTCGCAAACACCACCGTCATAAAGGCCCCGATCGCCAGGATGAAGAAGAAGACCTGGGCCGAGCCGAAGAGGGTGCCACTTCCGAAGGGCTGCACCTGGCCGCTCTCGGCGTTCTCGATGCCGTACAGGCCGTTGATGGGGGAAAGCAGCAGGTTGACAACGTGTTCGCCCCCGGTCAAGGGTGATTCGACGTGTTGGAACGAGCCGGGTATCGGGGAGCCGACCTCATCAACTTCGTACGCGCCAGCTGGGATGAACAGCGAGGCGAGCCAGACAACGAATATGACCAGACCGAGAATCGTAAGCGGGTGCCAGAACCCCTTCTTGTCTTTGTCCTTCTCTTCAGAGCGCGCCGGCTCGACCTCGTGAACGACTTCAGCGGCTTCTTCAAACGACATCTCTCAGCCCCTCTCTCCCCAGCGGTCGGCAAATGAGCGCAAGAACTCGGCTTTCACTAGCACAGAGCGTTCGAACTCGTCGAGCAGCACGCGCTCATTAGGCGCATGGATGTTGCTGTAGCCATCGGTTGCGCCAAACAACAGAAGCTCAGCCTCTGGGACGGCATCGGCCAATGAGCGCACGAGCGGTATCGAACCGCCGTTTGCCATGTAGGTGGCCTCCTCGCCCCATGCGATGCGGAGCGCGTCCCGTGCGGCGTCGTAGGCGGGGCCATCGGTCTTAGGCGCATAGCCATCGCCCACATCGCCGCGAATAACGGTGAGGGGAATGCCGAATGGCCGGAGAGCCTCCAAGTGCGCAACGACCGCATCTTGAGCCTCGAGCGCGGGCTGCTCGGGGTGCACGCGAACGTTGAGGCGAGCACGGGCGTGAGACTGCACTGCTGCGACCGCCTCGTCGACGGACGGCACGTCGATGCCGGTCACCGTGATGGCCGGTCCCGTCCAGATCCTCTCTCCTAGCGTCCCCGTGCCCATGTAGGGCATGTCGGGCAACATCTCGGCCAGACCGCGGAACTCCTCATCAGTGTACGAAGCGCCAGTCCACGGGGTGCGCTTGAGTCCGGCGACGGCAACGTCACCGTTCTCGTCGTGCAAGGTCGCAAGAGCGTGGATGAGAGCAAGCAGCGCATCGGGAGCTGCTCCACCGAACTGGCCGGAGTGCTTGTCAGCTGCGAGCGTGCGCACCTCGATGTTTACGGCCGCGTCACCGCGAAGACCGACCGAGAGAGTCGGCACACCGGGTCGGACGTTACCCACATCCGCGATGACGATAGCATCAGCGGCGAAGTGCTCAGGTGCCGTGGGTGGGAAGAAATCGAAGGGGCTCCCGAACTCCTCCTGGCCTTCGAAGACGAGCCTCAGGGTGACGGGAGGTTTGGCGTCCCAGGCGCGCACTGCACCGATGATGGCGACGAGATTGGCCTTGGAATCCGAGGCACCCCGCCCGTAGATCGCACCGTTCCGCTCGGTGGGCTCGAAGGGGGGCGTCTCCCACAGCTCCTCGTCACCGGCGGGAACGACGTCGTAGTGTGTGTACATGAGCACCGTGGGGCTGCCGGGCGGCCCGGGTATCTCGGCAGTGATGACCGGCGCGATCTTGCCCTCGAGCCTGATGTCACCGATCTGCTCGACGCCTGCATCTCGCAGCAGCTCAATGACGAGGTCGTGCGCCTTGAAGAGCTCCTCTTCCGGATAGCCCGGAGAGGCGATAGAGGGAATGCGAATCAGCCTCTTGAGGTCGTCTTCCAGTCTGGGCATGAGATCATGCACTGCACTTCTGAGATCCCCACCCTTGGCATCACTGGAGCTGTGACTTGCCATGAAGCCTCCTCGGAGACAGCGGCCGGTTCATGATTCCGGCTTCGCGCATTGTTGCGATTATTCCCACTCATGCCATCCTGCAGGCGCGTGAAGCACTGGTGGGTCCGACGTGCCATGGAGAGAGTCTGTCAGTAGGCGTCGCATCCTGCAAGGAGATCAGCTCTCGCATGCACGTGCACACCCTTGCAGAGCGGGTTTGACCGACGATGTCTCCGAGGGGGCGCCGGAGCGCATGGGGGAATCCAGGGCCACTCTGCTGACGAGGGCTACCGACGATGCTCAGCGCGTGGCAAGCCCTGCGGCTGCTTCGAGAACGAGCAGAGCCGCCAGCCGAACGGTGCGCCCATCCTCGCTGTCCGCTACCGCGTCGACTTCTGTGATGTCGATGGCTCGCACGCGCGAGTCGCACGCGAGCAGCCTTGCGAGATGTCGCAGCTCATCGGCGGAGATACCACCGGGCGCTGAGGCGGGGCAGCCAGGGGCATAGGCCCGGTCGCAGACGTCGACATCGAGGTCGACATAGACCGGACGTCCGCCTCGGCCAGCGATCTCAAGTGCATCGGTGACCACTTGCTGGGCCGTATGGGTTCGCAGCGCGCTTCGTGGCACCGTGGTGATGCCGAGACTCCGCGCACGCGCAGCGTAGAACGGCGAGTTGCAGAAGTCAGCGATACCCACCTGAACGATGTGCTCGCCTGGAAGACCCGCTTCCACGAGCAGGCGGACTGGAGAGCCGTTGCTTCGCCCGTCGCGCACGTCGTGGTGGGCGTCGAGTGTGACAAGCCCCCAGCCGGAAAGATCGCCTCCGGATACACCGAGCATGAGGGGGTACGTGACCGAGTTGTCACCACCGATCCCAAGGATGCAGGTGAAGCGAGCGGCAGCGTCCGCAGCAGCTCGTGCTATGCGGTCCTCGCCGCCTGGGCCATCGGGGTCGCTGACATCACCGAGGTCGGTGACTTCTACGCTGGTCAGGTCGGTATCAGAACTAGCCGCATAGAGGGAGTAGCGAAGGAGCGCTTCACGAACGGCCGCCGGCGTGAGGTGCGCGCCGCTTGCGCTAAGCGACGCCTCATGTGCTGGTACGCCGAGAAGTGCGAGCGCGCCACCGGAGTGGCTCACATCCGCTGTTCGCAACCAGTGGCCAGCTCGCGGCCAGTGTGGATCATGCGGCGATCCCGTTTCGTCCATCATGCACCTCGCTCGGCCATCTCCTGGGATTCGTGTCATCAAGTCGAATTAGGCAGATACTGTGGTATGGGGCGTGGGCCCCATAAGGAGAGTGTCCCACCTTTCGGGCGAGATGAGGACGAACATGACAGATTCGCCGGTTGTGTCGCTTGGCGTGGCCTCGCCCTCCCGCGACGATGTTCTTGCAGTGGCTCGACATCGGGCGCGAGTGGAGATCGCGCCCGAGGCGCTTGTTGCCATGAGGGAGTCACGGGACCGAGTTGAAGAGCTTGCTCAGTCGGGCAGGCCGGTCTACGGGATCAGCACGGGCTTCGGAGCGCTTGCCACGAAGTACATCGAGCCAGGGAGACGTCGCCAGCTGCAAAGCGCGCTCGTGCGCTCACATGCGGCGGGGTCGGGCGCACTGGTGGAGACCGAGGTCGTGCGCGCGATGATGTTCCTGCGACTTTCCACGATGTGCACAGCGCACACAGGCGTGCGGCCGGAGACAGCGCTGGCGTACGCAGCCATGCTTAACGCAGACGTCACACCATGTGTGTACGAGTACGGTTCGCTCGGCTGCTCAGGCGATCTCGCGCCGCTCGCGCACTGCGCGCTCGCGCTCACAGGCGAAGGCATGACACGCGATCGCTCAGGCGTGGTCCTGCCGGCAGCAGAAGCACTGGCCGCCGCAGGTGTGGAACCGGTCGTGCTTCAGGAAAAGGAAGGGCTTGCGCTCATCAACGGCACGGATGGCATGTTGGGCATGCTGGTGCTTGGCATCGCAGACCTCGAGTCCCTCGCAAAGGCAGCCGATATCTCGGCGGCGATGAGCATCGAAGCGCTCCTTGGCACCGACCGCGTACACGCGGCAGACCTGCAGTCATTGCGCCCTCATCCGGGTCAGGCTTGTTCGGCACGCAATATCGTGCGCATGCTCGCTGGCTCATCGCTCGTGGCTTCGCATCGCAGCGGAGATGCGCGCGTGCAAGATGCGTATTCCCTGCGCTGCGCACCGCAGGTGGCAGGTGCGATGCGCGACACCCTTGCTCACGCCCGAACGGTCAGCGAGCGCGAGATGGCGTCGGCCATCGATAACCCCGTGGTGCTGGCAGACGGGCGCATCGAGTCCAACGGCAACTTCCATGGTGCACCGGTAGGGTATGTGCTCGACTTCCTCGCGATCGCGGCCGCCGATCTCGCGTCGATGAGCGAGCGGCGCACCGACAGGCTGCTCGACCCGGCACGCTCGGCTGGCCTGCCCCCGTTTCTCGCCTATGATCCCGGCGTGGACTCGGGCTACATGATCGCCCAGTACACGCAGGCTGCGGTAGTGAGCGAGCTCAAGCGCCTGGCAGCCCCGGCAAGCGTGGACTCCATCCCCTCCTCGGCCATGCAGGAGGATCACGTCTCGATGGGTTGGAACGCCGCTCGGAAGCTGCGGCGTGCGGTGGATGGGCTTTCCCGTGTCCTTGCCATCGAGATGCTCGTGGCGGCTCGAGCGCTTGACCTGCGCGCGCCACTGAAGCCGGGGCAGGGAACACGCGCGGCGCTCGGCGTTCTACGCAGCCGCATAGAATCCACCGGGCCTGACCGGGAGCTTTCTGCCGAGATCGGCGCGGCATTCGAGATGGTGAGCCGAGGAGAAGTGCAAACTGCCGTGGAAGGTGAGATCGAACCGCTGGAGTGAGTCTTTCAACAGCGGAGAGGAGTCGCGATGGACGCGCACGCGCGTGGAGTGCGGGCACCACGAGGTTCGTCGATAAGCGCGCGTGGTTGGCAGCAGGAAGCCGCGTTGCGCATGCTCATGAACAACCTCGATCCCGAGGTGGCTGAGCGGCCGCAAGAATTGGTCGTGTACGGCGGGACAGGGAAAGCAGCACGCGACTGGGCATCGTTCGATGCGCTGGTGCGCACCCTGCGCACCCTGCGCGATGACGAGACCATGCTCGTGCAGTCCGGGCGCCCAGCGGGCGTTGTGCGCACGCACGAGTGGGCACCTCGCGTGCTCATCGCCAACGCCAACATCGTGTGCGACTGGGCCACCTGGCCGGAATTTCGCCGACTCGAGCAGCTCGGACTGACGATGTTCGGGCAGATGACCGCAGGTTCGTGGATCTACATCGGCACGCAAGGCATCATCCAAGGCACCTACGAGACGTTTGCTGCTATCGCCGAGAAGCGATTTGGCGGCAGTCTGCGAGGCACGCTCACCGTGACTGGCGGGTGTGGGGGGATGGGCGGCGCACAACCGCTCGCGGTGACCATGAACGACGGCGTAGCGCTCGTGGTCGATGTCGACCCCGCACATCTTGAGCGCCGCGTCCACGACCGCTACCTCGACGAATGGACGTCGGACATCGACGATGCCCTCGCCCGTGTGGAAGCGGCCAAGCACGAGCGCAGGCCCTTGAGTGTGGGGCTGGAGGGCAACTGCGCCCACGTGCTTCCGGAGTTGCTGCGTCGGGAGATCGATGTTGACATCGTCACCGACCAGACCTCTGCGCACGACCCCCTCAGCTATCTCCCGCTCGGCGTGAGCGTTGCCGAGTGGCACGAGTATGCGAACCGCGCGCCTGAGGAGTTCATCGAGCGGGCGCGTGCGTCAATGGCACTGCACGTCGAGGCGATGGTGGGCTTCATGGACCACGGTGCTGAGGTCTTTGACTACGGCAACTCCATCCGCAGAGAAGCCGAACTCGGCGGCTACACGCGTGCATGGGAGTTTCCTGGGTTCGTGCCCGCCTACATTCGCCCGCTGTTCTGCGAGGGGAAAGGGCCGTTTCGATGGGTGGCGCTCTCGGGTGACCCCGCTGATATCGCCGCCACCGATGACGCCATCCTGGAGCTGTTCCCCGACAACGAACCATTGCACCGCTGGATCGGATATGCCCGCGAAAAGATCGCGTTTCAGGGGCTACCCGCACGCATCTGCTGGCTTGGCTACGGGGAGCGCGACCGTGCCGGGCTGCGCTTCAACGAGATGGTGGCGGACGGGCGCATCAGCGCGCCTATCGCCATCGGCAGGGATCATCTCGATTGCGGATCGGTCGCCTCACCATATCGCGAGACCGAGGCGATGCGCGATGGCAGCGATGCGATCGCTGATTGGCCGGTGTTGAATGCATTGGTAAACACGGCTTCTGGCGCGACGTGGGTGTCATATCACCATGGCGGGGGTGTGGGAATCGGACGCTCGCTGCACGCCGGTCAGGTGAGCGTGGCAGACGGTACCGCACTTGCTGCGGAGAAACTCGAACGCGTGCTGACGAACGATCCGGGTCTCGGTGTCATCCGCCATGCGGATGCGGGATACGAGCGTGCGATCGAGGTGGCCGAGAAGCGCGGCATACGCATACCCATGCGTGAAGGTGAGAGTGGGGAGGGGGAGCAATGATCTCTACCCTCATCACGGGAATCGGTGAGCTTGTCACAAACGACGGTTCACTGGGCGACAAGAGTGTGCTCGGCATCATGCACGATGCAGCCCTCGTGCTTGCCGAGGGAAAGGTCGCCTGGGTGGGATCGGCACACGAGCGCAAGCCCGCTACAGATGAGCGCGTTAATGTGAAGGGGCGCGCTGTCATCCCAGGGTTCGTTGACAGCCACACCCATCTCGTGTTCGCGGGCGAGCGCTCCGCGGAGTTCGGTGCGCGCATGGCAGGAGAACCGTACTCAGGTGGCGGCATCGTGGGCACCGTACTCGCCACACGCGCGGCGACGCGCGAGCAGCTGCGCGCGAATACTCGGCGGCTGGTAGCTGAGATGCACTCCTATGGCACCACCACGGTTGAGATCAAGAGCGGATACGGCCTTTCTGTGGCCGATGAGGTGCGGATGCTCGAGGTCGCACGCGAGTTCACCGACGAGGCCACCTTCCTTGGAGCGCATGCCGTGCCGCCTGAATATGCGCACGACCGAGAGGGGTACGTGGCGCTCGTCTGCGGCGAGATGCTCGAGAGCTGCGCGCCGCACGCCCGTTGGGTAGACGTGTTCTGCGAGATGGGAGCCTTTGACGAGGACGAGTCGCGGGCTGTCCTTGCAGCGGGCGCGTCTGCCGGATTGATGCTCCGTGTGCACGGCAATCAGTTGCGACAGGGTCCGGGGGTCGCGCTAGCGCTTGAGCTTGGCGCAGCGAGCGTAGACCACTGCGTGTATCTCTCAGACGACGACATCGCAGGCCTTGCCGAGTCTGATGTGGTAGCCACGCTTCTGCCCGGCACGGACTTCTCGGGGCGAGGCCCCTACCCGCCAGCTCGCGCGCTGCTTGATGCTGGCGCGACGGTCGCGTTGGCTACCAACTGCAATCCGGGGTCGTCGTATGTGACGTCGATGCCGTTCTGCCTGGCGCTTGCAGTCCGCGAGATGCGGATGACGCCTGCCGAGGCGCTTCACTGCGCGACCGCGGGAGGGGCCGCCGCCTTGCGCCGCGATGATGTAGGGCGACTTGCACCGGGCTGTGCGGGGGACCTTGCAGTTCTTGATGGGCCGAGCTATCTGCATCTCATCTACCGGCCGGCGGGAAGGGTCATCTCGTCGGTGTGGAAGAACGGGCAGCGCGTGGGGGGCGGCGGCGCTGATGGTGAGTGAGATGCCTGACGTGACCTCCAAGGGGGGCGCCAACGGTCGTCTGTCCGATCGCACCATCTGGGTCATCATCGCGGTTTCTTTCATCGTGCTGAGTCTGCTGGTGGGTTTGGCTGTGTGGGCTGTCATGAGCCCTCGCACCCCGTCGGCGTCAGCACCGAGCTTCGAGCGGTACCGTCCGGGGTGGGAATCCGCCATGGCGAAGGCGGGCGTAGAGGCGGAGTTCCCTACCGGTCCGGTGGACATCACGCAGGTGAAAGCGTTCGGGGAACGGCCGTTTGCGGCCACGTTCAGCGCTGAGGAGCTGTCAGCGCTGATGAGCGTCTACCGCTACGAGACGACGATAAGCGGCGAGACGGTGTCTGCCGCCGACGCGCAGGTGTCGTTTCCCGGTGAAGGAATCGGCGAGATGAACGTGGTCTTGTACGCGAGAGGTTCACGGTACCGTGCCGAGGCATCGGCACCCGTGTCCTATAAGAACGGCAGGATCACGAGTCCCGGTTTGACGACACTGAAGGTGGCAGGGTTTTCCGTGGGTGGCGCGAATCGCGAGCAGGCTGGGAAGGCCCTCATGATCTTCCTGAACGAGTATCTTGAGGTCGCTCCCGGGCTCGAGGTTACGCAGGCGCGCATCGTCGCGGATGGGGTAGAGGTGCGTGGCACAGCGCCCGAGCGTCTCGCGCATCCTGAGCCGCTCAGCCGCTGATCGCGACTGCCGATCGTGTCATGTTGCGACGTGGTGGGGGGTCCGGGCTCGGCCGAGGTGCGGCCTACTCTCCCATGCGGTGCCAGGAGACAGAGGGCATCTTCGGCCGCCATGCAAGCGCTCGCCGCGTGGCCATGACGCTCAAGGCGGCGACGATCCCGAACACGCCAAGGATGGCGGCGGCGAGGATGAGTGCTGCTGCAGGGCCCACGATGACGCGTGAGTCATCCGAGACCTGCATCTTGGGCGCGAGTGCGATCCCCACCCACGAGCGGCTCACCGAGATGTCGCTTGCCACTGTCACGCCGTTGTAGACATGATTGCCCTCGACTGCCGACGCGAGCAGTGCGGCTACGGCGGTCTTGTGCGTCTCGACGCCTCCATGCGCGATGATCGCGCCCGCGCCGCTTCTTTTCACCGATGCGTCGCCTTGAGCGCTTACCACCCCAGCACAGCTCGTGGTTATCTCGGCGTCGTGCGCGCTGGTGACCGTTCCCACGATGGTATTCCTCACCACATCGGCAAGGACGGCAGAGCCATCAGCCTCCTGCAGGTCCTTGGTATCTGGCATGGCGCCTCCTCATGTTGATCTCACGAGGTAGATTCCCCATGTCAGCACTGCTCACGCTCGGCGGCTCGGGCCGCAGGGTTTCCGAGCAGCTTCTTGAGCGGTGTGAACAACGACCCTTCGCGCCACTCGTGGAACACGAAGTAGCCGAGCAAAGCGCCGCCCACGATATCAATCGAGTAATGGCCGTGCGAGAGCAAGAGAGCGGCGATCTGGATCAGGAAGAGCGCTATGGCTAGATGTTTCATATGCGGGGCCCGCCGCGCGTCGATTAGGTAGATGCAGAAGAGGGCCGCCGCCACATGCCCCGATGGGAGCATCCCCAGCTGATCGAGGGGTATGAATCCGAAGCTACCTGGTCCCTGATAGGAGTTTGCCAGTGGCGTCAGCACCATGATGACCGAACGGATGAGATACATCACCGCGAAGATGGTGGTCATCTCGGCGAGCTCGGCACGTGCGTGATTGAAGATATACAGCGCGAGTACGGCCAACGAAGAGATGATGGCGACCTCGGTGATGTACTGCGCCCAGACGTACGGCCCCACGGCGCGCAATATCAGGTCTTCTGGTGCAGGGCGGTCGGGGAATCCCACATAGATGAGCGCGTTTCCCGCCGCCGAGGTGATACCGCTCGCTGCGAGGAGGCCAAACGCCACTGCCAGGTCCCGTGTTGGTGGCCAGTGTCTTGAATCTGCGATCGTCATCTTCGCCTCAGATCTCGCGTTCGTAGATGCGCCAGGTCTTGTAGCGCTTGCCCCCTGCGAGTTCGGATGCGCGCAGCACGAGCGTGTTGTCCTCGAGCAGCAGAGAGGCCTCGATGCTTCTGTACCCGTGTGCCGATGCGTGGCGGTAGGTCTCCTCGAGCAGGAGGGCATCTATCCCTTGCACCCGCCAGCCGGGCACGATGCCGAAGAACATCAATCTCAGCCGAGGGATGTGCTTGCGCATGAGCAAGAGACGTGCGGCACGCACGACGTCCGAGTCGCCCAGAACGCCCCAGCGAGGCCGCAAGGCCCAGTTGGGGTCGGGAAACGCACCGATCATCGCCACGGGTTCGCCGTCCGCGATGGCTATCCGCACGAGCTCGGGATCGATGATGGGCCGAAGAGAGTCCCCGATTGCGTCGGCCTCTCCTTCGGTGAGCGGAAGGAAGCCCCAGTTGTCCGACCAGGCGCGGTTGAAGATATCGACCACTCGGCGCATCTCCGCTTCATAGTCGGCCATGTCAACCGGCCGAGTGACGATGTTGTTTCGGCGCCTGACAGCCTCGGCCACGCGCACCAGCCGCTTGGCGGGAACGTCTGCCATGTCGATGAGATAGGCGTGGTAGTCCTTCACCTTCGCCAGACCCCACTGTTCCAGATACGCGGCGTAATACCGCGGATTGTGCGTGCACTCTACGGTGGGCGGTGTGTCAAACCCGTCGATGAGGATGCCCTGTCGTTCGTGGGTGGCGTTCGAATACTGCCCCGGGCCACGCATGATCTTCATGTCGCGCTCGGCCAGCCAACTGCGGGCGGCATCGAGCAGCGCCGAGGCGGCCTCGTAGTCCTCCTCCACCTCGAAGAACCCGAAGAAACCGATTCCTGCGTACGACGGCGTGTAGTCGTTGAACCGGTGGTTGACAGCCGCCGAGATCCGGCCGACGGCACGGCTGTCTCGGCGCGCTATGAAGTGCATGACGTCGGCATGGCGATGGTAGGGATGCGCCTCGGTGAGGAGGCCGGACATCCCGAGCACGCGGCTACCGAGCAGGTCGGCATTGAGCGGAGGAGTCCAGCAGGGATCACCACGGTACAGGCGCCAGGGCATCAGGGCGAACTCGCGAATGCGAGGGTCGCCGAGCGGGATCTGCTCGATCGTCAGCACGCCCATCACAGAAGCGTAGCAGACCGAGAGGTTCCAGACGATGGTCGAGGCCCACCGCAAGACCGAGAAGAAGCGGCATCGTGTGGCTCAGAGGAGCCCGGCTCGCGCACCGCACCGTGCTACCCTGCTCTCAGAGACCCCACTGCCCTCGGCGGCCCAGGGAGGCATCTGATGACCGAGCCCGCTGGCTACTTCACGAGCGTCTCCGAGACCATCGGCCAAACGCCCCTGGTTGCGTTGCGCGCACTCACACAGGGACTGCCGGCGAGCGTGTTGGTGAAGCTTGAGTCTCGAAACCCGGGGGGCTCGGTGAAAGATCGCATAGCACGTGCGATGGTGCAGGACGCTGAGGCTCGCGGCGTGTTGGAGCGGGGCCGTTCGGTGATCATCGAGCCTACGAGCGGCAATACTGGAATCGCCCTTGCGCTCATCGGCGCTGAGCGGGGATACCGCGTGGTTCTCACGATGCCGGAGTCGATGTCGCTCGAGCGCCGCAAGCTGCTCGCCGCATACGGAGCCGATCTCGTTCTCACGCCATCTGAAGAGGGCATGCGAGGCGCGATCGACCAGGCGCGTCGTGTCGCAGAGGCTACCCCTGGAGGGTGGATGGCGGGCCAGTTCGACAACCCCGCGAACCCTGCTGCGCACTTTCAGACGACGGGCCCCGAGGTGGACGCAGCCATGGGCGACCGCCCCCTCGCCGCGTTCGTCGCTGGAGTGGGCACGGGAGGGACCATCACCGGAACAGGCCGCTACCTGAAAGAGCATAGGCCAGATGTGCGCGTCGTCGCGGTCGAGCCTGCCGAGTCACCCATCATCGCCCAGAGCCGAGCAGGTCAGAAGCTCACCCCCGGACCGCATCTCATACAAGGCATCGGCGCGAACTTCATCCCAGCGGTGCTTGATGTCGCGCTGCTTGACGAGGTGATGGCTGTCGACGGCGAGACCGCGATAGCTACTGCACGGCGAGCAGCTGCCGAGGAGGGGTTGCTCGTCGGCATCTCAAGCGGCGCGAACATCGCGGCTGCGCTGCGCGTGGCGTCACGGCCCGAGTTCGCGGGCATGGCGGTGGTGACGGTCGCGCCTTCGAGCGGGGAGCGCTACCTGAGCACCAGGCTTTGGGAGGGGATCGCCTAGAGCGCCGACCTGCCGAGTGTGCGGTAGGCCGCAGACACCACCGCCTCGGCCGTGATTCCCAAACGCTCCATCACCACATCGCCCGGCGCTGACGCTCCGAAGCGATCGATTCCCACCACGGTAGGACCGTCGCCGAGGTAAGTCCTCCAGCCCAGCGTCGTGCCCGCTTCGACGACGACCAGCGGGACTCCCTCGGGCAGCACCGAAGCCCGATACTCCTCAGGTTGTGCGACGAAGATCTCCTCGCACATCATGCTCACGACGCGCACGCCGACGCCGTCGCGGGAAAGCTCGGCAGCGGCAGCAAGCGCCACATGCACTTCAGAGCCTGTGGCGAGCAAGATGATGTCGGCCGACGCCTCAGCGTCTTTGAGCGTATACCCGCCGCGCAGCGCTCCCTCGGCCACCTGTGGATACTCGGCGGGATCGAGAGTGGGGACCTTCTGCCGTGTGAGCGCGATCATGACCGGCCCGGACCGATGCTCAAGAGCGATCTGCCACGACGCGGATGTCTCGTTGGGATCGGCGGGGCGCAACACAAGCGTGTTGGGGATGGCGCGCAGTGCAAGCAGGTGTTCGACGGGCTGATGCGTAGGCCCATCTTCGCCGAGCGCCACACTGTCATGTGTGAAGACGTGCACCACGTGCAGATGGCTTAGGGCGGCGAGCCTGATGGGCGGGCGCATGTAGTCGCTGAAGATGAGGAACGTCGAGCCGTAGGGGATGAATCCCCCATGGTAGGCCATGCCGTTTACGATGGCACCCATCGCATGCTCGCGCACTCCGAACCTGATGTTGCGTCCGGCCGGAGTTGCCGCGCTGAAGTCAGGGCTGCCCACCAGCAGCGTCTTGGTGCTTGGGGAGAGGTCCGCTGACCCGCCCATCAGTTCAGGCAGGGCCTCGGCGAGCGCGTTCATCACCTTGCCGCCTGCTTCGCGCGTCGCCATCGCGCCATCTGCGACCGTGAAGACCGGCAGCCGTCCCGACCAGCCCACAGGAAGCTCCCGGGCCATGCGGCGCTCAAATTCTCCAGCGAGGTCGGGGTGCTCGGCACGGTACGCCTCGAACCTCTCACGCCACTGGCCGTGCCACTTTCGTCCACGGTCGAGCAGCTTGCGAAAGTGCGTGAGCGCCTCTGGGGGCACGTAGAACGCAGGGTCGCGCCGCCACCCCGCTGCCTCTTTGGTGAGTCGCACCTCGTCGACTCCCAGCGGCTCTCCATGTGCCGACGGGCTGTCTTGCTTGTTGGGGCTCCCATGGCCGATGTATGTGCGGATGGCGATGAACGACGGGCTCGTGGTCTCGGCGCGCGCCGCTTCGATGGCTTGCTCGATGGCCAGGATGTCGGTGCCGTCGTCGACCTGTGAGACGTGCCAGCCGTACGCCTTGAAGCGTGCGAGGCGGTCTTCGGTGAACGCGATGTCGGTTCTGCCGTCGATGGAGATGTGGTTGTCGTCGTAAAGCGCGATGAGCTTCCCGAGCCCGAGGTGGCCGGCGAGTGACGCCGCTTCACCGCTGACACCCTCCATGAGGTCGCCATCGCTGCAGATGGCATAGGTGTAGTGATCGACTACGCTGTGACCAGGGCGGTTGAAGCGGGCAGCAAGCGCTTTCTCGGCGATCGCCATTCCCACTGCATTCGAATTGCCGTGGCCGAGGGGCCCGGTTGTTGCCTCGACGCCCGGCGTATGGCGGTATTCGGGTTGCCCCGGGGTGGGTCTGGACCG
>JAVEVF010000104.1:0-5668 GCA_034005175.1 Coriobacteriia bacterium
TCCCGCGTGGCTGTGAAGGTGGCCGATGGCTGCGATGCATTCTGCACGTACTGCATCGTCCCATATGCGCGTGGCATGCCCCGCTCAGTCCCTGCGCGTGACATCATCCAAGAGGTCGAGGGGTTGGTGGGAGCGGGAGTCTCCGAGGTCGTTCTTACGGGAATCAACATCGGCGGCTACGATTCCTCAGGGATGAGACTTGAGGGGCTTGTTCGAGAGGTGGCAGCCACTGGCATCCCACGGCTGCGACTTTCCAGCGTTGAGCCGCTCGACCTCACGTCCGCGCTTCTCGGCGTGCTCGGCAGTGTGCCGAACGTCTGTCCCCACCTGCATGTGCCCATGCAGTCCGGTTCAGATGAGATACTCGCGAGGATGGGGCGCCGTTACACCGCCGCCGAGTACGCCGAGCGCATCGCGCGTGCGCGTGAAGCCATTCCCGGGCTTGCGGTGACATCCGATGTCATCGTTGGGTTTCCCGGTGAGACCGAGTCCGACTTCGGCCGCACGGTTGATCTTGCCGAGGAGACCGGTCTCACACGGTTGCATGTCTTTCGATATTCCCCACGTGCCAACACGCCAGCAGCCGAGATGTGCGGACAGGTGGATTCGGCGACAAGCGCCCGCAGGGCTTCAGCGCTGCGTGACCTCGATGCCGACCTTCGCAGCACATACGTGGAGATGCGGCTCGGAGGGCTGGCCGACATGCTCGTCGAACGCATCGTACTCGACGGTGACGGTGTGCCCTACGCGAGAGGTACGACCGGAGACTATCTCACTGTGCACACGCTCGCAGGGGGGCTTTCTGCCGGTGAGATAGCTGGCGTGCGTCTGATCTCATACTCAGATGGCGAGCTGCTCGCGGAGCGCCTGTGAGCGCGGCGAAGCAGCTCGCCCGTGGTAGAATCGCGGGGTAGAGCCCCCTGTCCACCCATTCGATCAAGCTTCCGCACATGCGGCGGTACGCGACAGAAGGTGCACCTTACGTGGAACCAACTCAGATCCGGCTCGTTGTCCCGCCCGAGCTGGACATGACAGACCTTCTCGGCCAGGGCGATAACCTGCTTAGGCTTATCGAGGATCAGTTCGAGTCGCAGATATCGGTGCGCGGCAACCAGATCACCATCTCAGGACCGGTGGCAGAGGGCCAAGCGGTATCGTCGCTGTTCACTGAGATGATCGCGCTTGTCGAGAAGGGGGAGCGACTCACCCCTGAGAATCTCGAGCGGTCTATCGAGATGCTGCGAGAAGGCGAGTGCAGTCCCAGCGCGCTTTACTCCGATGTCTTGCTCACGCACAAAGGCAAGACACTGCGCGCGAAGACCGCAGGGCAGAAGCGTTATGTGGACGCCATCCGTGCACACACCGTGACCTTCGGCATCGGCCCGGCAGGAACGGGGAAGACCTATCTTGCCATGGCTATGGCCGTGGACGCTCTCAAGAGACGTGAGGTTGGGCGCATCATCCTCACGAGGCCTGCGGTTGAGGCGGGGGAGAGCCTCGGCTATCTGCCAGGTACGCTGTACGAGAAAGTCGATCCGTACCTGCGGCCACTGTATGATGCGCTCTTTGACATGATGGACATCGAGAAGTCCAACCAGCTCATGGAGCGCGGTGTCATCGAGGTCGCACCGCTTGCCTTCATGCGCGGAAGAACGCTCAACGACAGTTTCATCATCCTTGACGAGGCGCAGAACACTTCGCCCGAGCAGATGAAGATGTTTCTGACGCGCCTGGGCTTCGGCTCAAAGGTCGTTGTCACCGGAGATGTAACGCAGATCGATCTGCCAAAGGGCGTATCGGGGCTCAAGCAAGTGAGAGACATCCTGACGTCCGTCGAGGGTGTTGCCTTCGTCGAACTCGGCTCCCGAGATGTCGTACGCCACAAGCTCGTACAGCGCATCGTCACCGCGTACCACGAGTACGAGGAGGCGAAGGCCCAAGCAAGCCATGAGTAGGATCGCCGACTTTCTTGCGCGAGTGATTCCCGTCGGCACATTTCGTGACCGGCGCTTTCAGCGTGGGCTGCTGGCCGCCATCACCGTGACACTGGTTGCAGTGCCCCTCGTCTTGCAGGCGCCGCCTGTAGGTCTTACCGAGGGCGAGCCTGCGCCGCGTACCTTCCGAGCCAACCGCACGGTTCAGTTCGTGGACGAGACCGCCACCGAGGCTGCTCGGCGACAGGCTGCGGCGGCCATAGAGCCGGTGACGGTGTTTGACACCGAGGTCGTGGCCACCGGTCGTCAGCAGGTAGCATCTGTCTTCGTGGCCATCCGAGCGCAACGGCCGACGTGGTCTGAGGAACCCACGGCTGCGCTAGGGGCGCTTGCCACGCGCCTCCCAGACTATGATGCTGAGTGGTTCGAGTCACTGCTTCGAGCCGATGACACGGAGTTCTCTCGCGCCGAGCGCGCAGCAGAACAGCTTGCTGGATCGGTCCTCGGCCAGAAGTTCGCTGCAGATGAGCAGGAGACGGTGGAGCAGCAGCTCTCCGAAAGCGCGAAGCTGCTGCCTCTCAGCGAGCCGGTGCGCCAGGCGGTCGAGAACATCGTACGCATGAGTGTGCGCCCGACGCTGTCGGTCGACGAGAAGGCCACCGAAGCAGCACGCGCGGCGGCATCCGAGGCAGTCGCTCCCGTCGTCGTCATCAAACAGCTCGGCGAAAACATCGTGCAGCGCGGTGAGATCGTCACCGCCGAACAGCTGGAGATCATCCGCCGGCTCGGCCTCCTCGAGCAGGGCGGCTCCCTGTCGTCCCTGCTGGCGCTCACGCTTCTGTCCACCCTCGCGATGGCGGCCGCCGTCGCGTACATGCGCAGGTTCGAGAGGGCGGTGTATGAAAGCACACGCGATCTGGCCCTGATCTCAGTGCTAGTCGTAGGGGCGCTGTGGATCACTCGGTCTGTCCTGTGGTTCTTTCCTGAGGTCTCCGTGTACCTGCTCCCCTTCCCGCTCACCGCGATGCTCGCCACGGTGCTCATCAACGCGCGTATCGGTCTTCTCACAGCAGTGGTCACGACCATCGGGAGCGTTCTTCTCGGTTTTGCCGGCGGGTCGAGCATGGTGGTCATGCTTGTGTGGAGCATGCTGTCGGTCGTAGCGATGTCGTTTATGACCGAGCGTTCGCGCCTGTTCTACGTCGGGGTGTTTCTGGTGGCATCGGGGTCCTTGCTCGCCGGCCTTGCCACTGTGGCGGGCGGCGCATCGCTGACCGAGGCCGTCAGCGCCGGGGCCAACGGGGCGCTCGGCGGCCTGTTCGCGGCGGTATTGGGTTATGGGTTGCTGCCATACTTCGAGCATGTGTTCAACATCACCACCGACATCCGGCTCACGGAGCTCACGAGCCCGGGCTATCCGCTCATGCGGCGGCTGATGGTCGAGGCGCCAGGGACGTACAGCCACTCCGTGATCACGGGCAACCTCGCTGAGGCCGCAGCGGAGACCATTGGCGCTAATCCGCTGCTCACGCGCGTGGGTGCGTACTACCATGACATCGGGAAGATTCGTCGTCCCGGCTTTTTCGTAGAGAACCTCGCAGGCGCTGACAATCCGCATGATGACACCACGCCGAGTCTCTCGGCCATCATCATCACCGCGCACGTGCGCGAGGGTGCGGAGATCGCACGGGAGTACGGTTTGCCTACAGAGATAATCGACATCATCGAACAACACCACGGTGACTCGCTTGTGAGCTACTTCTACAACAAGGCCGCACGTGGCGATGGACCTGTCGCCGAGGCAGACTTCCGCTACACGTCATCACGCCCCCAGTCCAGAGAAGCGGCGCTGGTGATGCTTGCTGATAGTTCGGAGGCGGCGGTACGAGCCGTGAGCGACCCCACACCGAGCCGGGTAGAGAGCGCTGTGCGCCGTGTGGTGGAGGGTAAAGTCGCAGATGGGCAGTTGCAGGACTCAGAGCTCACCCTCGCCGACCTCGACCGTATCGTTCGCGTTTACTCGAAGATGCTTGTGAGCATCTACCACCCCCGCATCGAGTACCCAGAGAGCGTGCCAAGGAGGTTGCACCATGCCCATTAGCATCACTAGCCACAGGGAGCCTGAACCGCTCGACCCACAGGCGTTCGTGCGGCTGGCCGAGTTCGTGTTGGACCGCGAAGATGTCCCTGCGGTGGCCGAGCTGTCACTGGCGCTCGTAGGCGCACAGGAGATGGCCGAGCTCAACGAGAGGTATCGCGACATTGCGGCCCCAACCGACGTTCTGTCCTTTCCCTGCGATGACCCCTGCCCGGTCGAGAGCGACGAGCCCGTGACCCTCGGCGATGTAGTCATCGCACCGGAGATAGCCGAGAAGCAGGCGCTGGAGATCGGGCACACGGTTGAAGACGAACTCAATCTCTTGGTCGTGCATGGGATTTTGCACCTGCTGGGATACGACCATGAAAGCGATGAGGATGCGGCTGTGATGCAGGCGCGCCAAAGTGCGCTGCTCGAGGCCTACGAGGCGAGCCTATGAGGGGGCACCGGTGAGAAGCCGGTCGTTACTCTGGAGCTTCAACTGGGCGATCGAGGGTATCGTGTACGCGCTGCGCACCCAGCGCAATATGCGCTTGCACGCGCTTGCAGCGATCCTGGTGCTCTCAGCGGCGGTCGTGCTCGACGTCACGAGGCTGGAGATGGTGGCGCTTCTGTTCGCCATCGGTCTGGTCCTGTCCGCCGAGCTCATCAACACCGCCATAGAGGCCACCGTCGACCTCACCGTCGACCGCTTCGACGCGCGCGCGAAGATAGCCAAGGACGTTGCGGCTGGTGGCGTGTTGATCTCCTCGCTCATAGCTGTGGCGGTGGGATATGTGATCTTCTTTGACCGGGCCCGAGACGTTGCCGCCGGTGGTTTCGAGTACGTGGCCCGCTCACCGGTCCACCTCACCGTCATCGCTTTGGGATTGACGGCGCTGGCGGTAATCATCTTGAAGGCGTACCGCCGGGAAGGGGGGACGTTCTTGCGTGGTGGGTGGCCGTCCGGCCATGCTGCGCTTGCTACCGGCGCTGCGGTTGCGATAGGCTACGCCACCCGGAACTCCTCGGCGGCGGTTCTCGCGTTGTTCATCGCAGCGCTCGTCGCACAGAGCCGCGTTGAGAGCGGCACGCATACCATCCCTCAGGTCATGGCAGGTGCACTCATTGGCCTCCTGCTCACCACCCTCGTGTTTCAGGTATTCTTTCTCTGACCACTGAGTCATACAGGAGAACTCGTTGGCCGTCCCGATAGCAATCGCCGCGCTCGTAGTGGCTCTAGCGATCAAGGCGATCATCTGCGCCGAAGAGGCTGCTGCTTCGCACATCTCGCGTGGCCGAGTGCTGAGGTTAGGCGAATCGCAGCGCCGAGGCGCTGACGCGCTGGAACGACTCATCGATCGCCCAGGTCACTTGCACGCTGTGGCATCCGTGACCGCGGCGCTATCGTATGCGACGGCCGCCGCTCTGTTCGCCATCCTAGTGGGGCTTGCGTATCCGTCGTGGCCGTATACGGTGGCCGTTCTTACGGGTGCCGCGTTGGGGTTCGTGGTGTTCTTTGCCCTCGGCGAGGCGTTGCCACGCACGCTCGCTGAACAGAATCCCGAAGGGGTGGCGCTCGCATTTGCGACCATGGCGCTACGCATGGTTCCGATCTTCTACCCGCTCGCGCGTGTCCTGAACGCGCCATGGGGGT